>PMTL01000106.1 GCA_003168075.1 Acidimicrobiaceae bacterium | reverse complement strand
GGGGCGTACTTCGTGTTCGGGCTAAGGGACACGTCGGAGGTGATGAGATTGCCCTCGGCGGTCGGCGAATAGGTGAATCCCTTAGTTCTGCCCGCTAACGCGGTCTGCGTCGACTCCGCGTAGCCCCAGTACAACTGTTTGGTGTTGGAACCGCCGGTGACACTCGGGAAGGTGATGGCCGTGGTCGACGCCGCCGCTGCGCCATTGCCCGACACCAAGCTCCAGACTGACGAACTCGACGTGGTGAACGAGTCACTCACCAGTTCGGGACTGAGAGCGGCGATGCTGCTCGAATACGTCGCGGTGATCTTGGTGGATCCTGTGGACGTCGACACCGCCCACCAGATCTCTTCGGTAAGTACTCCGTTGACGGTGTCGACGTATCGTTGCGCGAGGTGCCAGACGCCGGTCTCGGGGCAACTCACTCCGGTCACGGTGATGCTGTGCGAGGAGATTTGCGATTGAAAGACAATGAGGTCCCCAACCTTTTGGGGATTGACCGTCAACGTTGTTCCCCCGAGGGTTTCAGTATTAACGGGGAAGCCGACGGCCTCGGAAATCGTCGATCCCGGAGCAGCGGACGCCGCACTTGCAAGACCAACGGTGAGAACGGACGTCATCAGCGCGAGTGCAACGACGCACTTTGGCACAAAGTGTGCGGTCTTGCCTCGTCTCCAAGGGTCGCTAGTCATCGAACGTCTCCTCGGGGGCTTAAAATTCTCACGAAATTCTTAATTTGTCCTGTGGGAAAGTTACCGCGGACTTGGTTGACCCACAAACGTCAATCCGTCCAAAAACGGTCGTTTCTGAGATTCCATTTAGGAATACCCTCATGAGAACGCCTGGTAGTGAGAGGTGAAGGCGCAGAGAGCGAGTTACGCGATGGGTGAGAACTTCCACTGCAAGGAGTTGGACTCGAGTACGGGTATTCCTAAATGGAATCTCAGAAACGACTCGACGGCGGAGTGGCAACGAGACAATTTGAGTCCTGCGGCGCGCGGACTTCAGAAGCGAGAGTTTGGGCTTTCTTCATGATTGAGGTGTCGTCAGTCCTGTGTAGGAAATGGCGAATCTGGAACGTCACTGAAGATGAACTATCGAGAGTGGCAGCGGCCACCGGCTTCGAGATGTTCCGTGGATCAGGTAGAACCTTGAGTCTGTTACATCTTGGTGGTGCCCACGAATTAGCTGCTATCCGATTCTGTCGTTCCCGTCCCAGGAATATACAGTGCGAAATCGGAGAAGCGCGCGGTGAATCCTGCTCCTTCGGGAGAAGCGCACATGACACCGGCGAATACCACGACGTGTGGTTGCGCGAACACGACGGCCGTTAGCTCCACCTGATCCTCGTCGGTGGAATAACTGATATGAAGTGCGTCACCCATTCGAGCGATTGACAAATTGAGAGTATCGAAGTCGTCGGGCAAGTCGGCAATCATCCAGTTCGATGTGTCGATTGTCACGACGGTGCTAAATCGCAATTTGTTCTCGAAGAGCTCGACGCCGGTCTTTATCCAATGACTTTCGTCCATGCGTACGGCGACGCCCGCTTGATCGTATTGCGTGGCAAAGTCGGCCTGTACACGCACCGTCAGTCCGAAATCGGAGTCGATGGCCTCACCATAGATATGTGCGTTATCTCGCACGTAGCCATAATCGGTGATTCGCCAAAAATCGGTGTGTGGATCGGCGTTGGCGACAATGCGTCCGTCCTCCGCGCTCCATTGTGAGGGCTCATTGAACCACTCCATTTGCGCCTCTCCTGTAGGGATAGCCACGTGGACAAATGCATCTTGGATGAACTGTAATCCGCCGGATCTGAGACTGTTCGTCCGCACCACAACCCGATGAATGGCACACGATAGGTAACGCGCCGTTCGCGCGGGTAGTGGTGGCCTCGTATCGCGGGCGGGTGATTGAAGAGATCGGCGAGTCGAACGACGGTCGTGTGCGCGCAACCTCGCCGCCCAAGCGCGGCGGTCGACGTCGCGATGTTGTGACGAAAGCGGATTCCATCGACTGCCGGTATTATCACTTTGAGACCTCACGGCCACGCGGTTCCCAAGCCGGGGTCCAGTGGATCGCCGAGATCAGGGGAGTCAATCACATGAGTGAAGCCAACGACTGGAATTTAAAAGTCATCGAAGAGTTCAGAGCCAATGAGGGCAAGGTCGGTGGGCAGTTCGAGGGAGTCCCCGTGCTCTTGTTGCATACCAATGGCGCGAAATCAGGACTCGAGAGGGTCAATCCGATGATGTATCTCAAGGAATCGGGTCGCGTCTTCGTGTTTGCATCCAAGGCGGGCGCCGACACCGATCCCGACTGGTATCGCAACCTCGAGGCGAATTCCGGCGTGACTGTGGAGATCGGTGCGGATACCTTCGCGGCGACCGCCGAGCCAATCGTCGGAACCGAGCGTGATCGGATCTATGCGGTTCAGGCCGATCTCAATCCGGGGTTTGCGGAATATCAAATGAAGACGACTCGGGTGATCCCGGTGGTGGAACTCATTCGCGCCTAAGTCGGGTCTGACGAGTCCGCGAACATGCACGAACCCACTCAGGTGTCATGTCATGGCCAACCGAGTTGGCCATGACATGACACAACGACGTACGTGCCTCGTCCGGGTGGACAACGTGTCGACGTGGCGTCCGTGTGGCGTGCTGCGCCACATTTGTCTTGGAAGAAACGGAGACATTCGATTGTGACGGTGAAAGTGAAGTGTGGCCGCAGTACGATGAACTCGCTGTCACTTCTTGCGCCGGAGTCGAGGTCGCCGGTGGGTTTTAAAAATGCGGGAGATGACCTGACTGAGTGGCGCGCCTGTAGTGGCGTTGCGAATGCGGAAGAAAGGCTGGCGCGTGCGAACCATTGACACGATCTCGCGGTCACTAGTTGCCCTGCGAGCAGACCGTCGTGGATGAGGAGGACGTCGCCTTAGAGGTCCGAAAGACAGTGAGCAAAGTCGTCGGATGGGAGCGGATTATTCGTCTGTCGCTCACTCGCATGAAATCAGACCGGGTGACCATGGCGGCCGGGGCTTTTGCCTACCGTTGGTTCCTTTCAATCTTTCCGCTGATCATCGCGCTCCTGGGCGTTGCGTCGCTGGTCACGATTCCACCTCGAATCATTACGAACCTCATCCACGGCGTGACGGTGGCATTGCCGTCGGGCGCGGCCCAGGTACTCACTCAGTCGATTGCCAACGCCGAACTGCACTCGGGTGCCAGCCTGGCCACGACGGTGGTGGCGAGTGTGGTTGCGTTGTGGAGTTCGACCTCGGGAATGGTGGTGGTCGAGGAGGGCTTGGACATGGCCTACGGCCTGCCCATCGATCGTTCGTTCGTCGCCAAGCGTTTGGTCGCCCTGCCGTTGCTGGCGAGCGCCGTCGTCCTCGGCGGGGCTGCCTCGGCTCTCGCGGTCTTTGGTTCACAGCTGGGCAGACTGCTCCAAGACGTGGTGCCGGTGCACGGCATCGCCTTTGGTGCCGCGTGGACTGCACTTCGGTGGGTCATGGCCCTGGCCCTCATGAATCTTTTGCTCTCGGTGTTTTATTATCTCGCGCCCAATCGCCGCCGTCCTCGTTGGCGGTGGTCGAGTCTCGGTGCAGCGTTCGCGACTTTGGTGTGGGCGTTGGTATCGCTGGGGTTCTCTTTGTATACGTCGAGATTCGGATCTTACGGAGCTACGTACGGTGCGTTTGCCGGCGTGGCGATCCTTATCTTCTGGCTGTATTTATCGGGGTTAGCTATCTTGATGGGGGCTGAGGTTGACGCAGTGCTCGAGAGTACAAGGATGCGCGCGGACCTCGACGTGACCGATTCGAACGATATCGCCGTCGAATGAACCGATCGAATTCGCCGACGACGTTGTCACCGGCTCGTGTCGTGGGGTCTCGCGGGTCCGAACAGCGGACGAAGTCTTACGAGCCGCGGAAGTCGCGCAGTCGTACGCGCGAACCAGTACGCAAAATTGCGCGACGGTAGATACCCGTCGCGAGGCGCGCTACGGCGTAGGTAGTCACCAGCGTGATCGCGACGGACGTCGCGAACTGCCACCAGGCGACCGCTCCGAAGCCCACCAGTACCGTCATGGCGAAGGGTGCGGTGAAGGGGATGTAGGCGAAGATCTTCAACAAGAGCGACGGACTCGCGGCGCTGGCCGAGGTGAGCGACACGATGTAACCAGCGATCAGGGGCAGGCTGAGGGGCAACGCCAAACTCTGCACCTGGTCCTGGCGTTCCGCCATCGAGCCGGCCGCGGCGTAGATCCAGCAGTACAGCGAGTACCCGAGCACCAGCCACACCAACGTGGCGATGATCTCCAGTGGCCCCGTACCGTGCAAGACGTCCGAACCGACCGCTTTGGACAGTATCAAGGCGAAGGCGACGACGACGGACGCCTGCAGCAGAGCGGCGAGTCCGATGCCGAGGACCTTGCCCGACAGAAGTTTGACTGGGCGCACCGCCGCCAACAGCACTTCGATGACGCGACTCGATTTCTCCTCCATCACGCCGATGAGTAGCCACGTGTTGTACTGCGAGAGCATGATGAAGATCAGAATCACTCCGATGAGCGACGTGGCGTTGACCCCCTTGGTGGCGCCGTGGTGTAGCGCGACAATCGGTAGTGGTCCGGCGCGCGCGAGTACGGCCGCTTGCTGTGAGCTGAGGTGGGCCGCAGCGAGTGCTCGCTCGTCACCCAATCGCGTCGCGATCGCTTGGACCACGCTGGCCGTTGTTGACACGTCGCTGGAAGAGAAGAGCGTGTTCACCACGAGCTCGCGGTCCCCGACGACAGCGAAGTCGATGTGCCCGTCGGCCAGGCTGGTCTTGACCTGGGCCAGGGTGGACACCGTCACGAATCGCGCCGTCGCGCCCTCGTCGTGCGCTAACGTCACCATCCACGATCGTGTCGCCGGGGGGAGCGTTCCGACCACTCCGATATTCTCCGACTGCGCCTTCGAACGATGGATCACGGGAATGACGATGGCCGCCGCAACCACCAACAGGATGATCGCGGTTCCGAACAGATAGAAACGACCGCGGATCCGCTCACGCAACTCGCGACTCATCACCAGGGCGACGTCGCCCGTCACGAACCCTCGACGCGGCACGCGCGCGACGTGCACTGGTCCTGACGCCTGCGCGCGTCGGCGACGTCGGCGCCACACTCGAAGACTGGCGACGATGATGATCAACACGATGATCGCGATGAACTTGACCGACTTCACTGCAGGGCCTCGCGAAACACTTCGGACATGCGTCGTCGCTGCATCACGAACTCCGTCACGCGACCAGCCCGACGGGCGGCTTCGAGGACGTCGTCGGTGTCCACGTCCTCGCCGAGAATTAACCGGACCTCTCCGCCGGTGACCTCGGACACCGTCACGTTACTGACGCCGTGGGCCCAGTCGCCTGTTCGGTCACCCTCGATACGAACGACGAGGCGTCGTGCACCGCTGTTGGCCAAATCGTCGACGCGACCCGTCACTACCAGACGGCCGTGGTCGATGATGATGACCGAGTCGCACAAGTCCTCGACTTGGTCGAGTTGATGGCTGGAGAAGACCACACAACATCCGGCGCGCGCCTGTTCGACCAGTATCGCGCCGATCTCGTCGATACCGGTCGGGTCGAGACCCGCCAGCGGCTCGTCGAGGATCAAAAGTTCGGGGCTGTGCAAGAGGGCGGCCGTGAGTTGCACGCGCTGCTGGTTGCCGTGTGACAGCGACTCGACTTTGTCGCGCGCGCGGTCCGCGAGGCCCAAGCGCGTGAGCCAGGCCTCCGTCGCGTGATGGGCGTCGATCGTGCTCATGCCGTGGAGCCGTCCGATGTAGATCAGTTGGTCGCCGATGCGCATGCCGGGGTACAAGCCGCGCTCTTCGGGCATGTAGCCGAATTTCCGGCGGGCGTCGGAGGTCACGGGCACGCCGTTCCAACGTACGACCCCGGAGTCGATCCCGATGAGCGCGAACACGGCGCGCATTGCGGTGGTTTTGCCTGCGCCGTTGGGTCCGAGGAAGTCGAAGACCTGGCCCGCCTCCACGACGAACGACAGATTGTCGAGGGCGACCACGGCGCCGAATCGACGGGTGAGCCCATCGAATTCGAGCATGTCTCCTGACTACCACACACGACGAGCGACTCAGGCGCATGAGCGTCCGACCACGTCGTAGCCTCGAGTCGTGAGGAGCGTTCACCGTTTGGGCCCCCTGGCGTCGCGCGACTTCCGGCTCTTCGTGGTGGGCCGGCTGACCTCGTTCATCGGGACGGGCATGTTGCCCGTGGCCCTGGCCTTCGCCGTGCTCGGTCGACACGGGTCGACGTCCGAGGTCGGGTACGTGCTCGGCGCCGAGACCCTTCCGCTCGTGTTGTTCCTCCTGATCGGCGGGGCG
>PMTL01000049.1 GCA_003168075.1 Acidimicrobiaceae bacterium | reverse complement strand
CACATCAGGCGCCTCCGGGCCAAGTTGGGCGAGGAGCACGCCCACCTCATTCAGACGGTGCGCTCGGTGGGCTACAAGTTCGGAACGTCGAGCGAGTTCGACGTCAGTTGAGCGGGGCGTAGGCCCAGAGCTCGGCTTCGGCGCGTGCACCCATGGGCAGGCCGGCGACCTGAATCGTGGATCGGGTCGGACGCGGTGATTCAAATGCGGCCATCCACACGTCGTTGCACGCGGCGAAGTCAGTCAAATCCATCAAGAACAAAGTTCCTTTGACCACCTGGTCCATCGTGGCGCCGAGACCCTCCAGGAGTACCTCGGCGTTCTTCAGAGCCTGACGAAGCTGTTCGGCGGCACCACCCGCGACGAGCGTGGGCGTCTCGGCTCCCGGCACCATTCCCAGTTGACCCGAGAGGATGACGAAGTCACCGGCACGGCGTGCGGGAGAGTACGGACCAATCGGAGTGGACATTGGCGACTCAGCTAAAGGAGTTGCCGCAACCGCACGTGCGCGTGGCGTTGGGATTCGTGATGTGAAATCCCGCTCCCTGGAGGCCGTCGGCGAAGTCCAGCGTTGAACCCGTCAGCAAGTCCGCGCTCGCCGGGTCCACCGCAACCTTGACGCCCGAGTACTCGGTGACGATGTCATCGTCAGCGAAATCGGAGTCGAAGTACATGTCGTAATTGAAGCCCGAGCAACCGCCGGGCTTGACGGCGACGCGCAGCGCGAGGACATCGTCGGTCTGCTCGCCGGCGATCAGCTCGGCGACCTTCGCGATGGCGGCATCGGTCAGCGAGATCGGCTCGGGATTCTTCTTGGTGAGCGTGATGGCGGTCGTGGTCGCGTCGGACATGCAACTCCTTTGGCAAGTTCTGCCACCATCGTAGCGGTGCGTACGCCCGGTGGCTACGGACAATAAAGCCGGTATCGTCACCTTGTGGAGCCACGTGACCTGATTCTCGAGCGTTTAGCCCTTGTGCGTGACCCCGAACTCGGGGCGTCCATCGTCGAACTGGGCATGGTCGGCGACGTGCACGTCACTGGGCGAATCGCCCACGTGCAAGTCGCCCTGACGACGGCGAGTTGCCCCCTGCGCGCGGACATCGAAGGTGACGTGCGCGAGGCGGTCCTAGAAATCGACGAGATTGACGACGTCGTGCTCACTTTGGGGGTACTCGACGCCGACGCAAAGGCCGCTCTGATGCGCACCGCGCGCGCCCTGGCCCAGGCCCGCGCGCCCCAGACCAGCATTCCGCGTCGAGCGCCGGTTCTCATGATCGCCTCGGGTAAGGGTGGGGTGGGTAAATCGTCCATCACCGCCAACCTGGCCGTCGCCTTAGCGAAGACCGGACTGCGCGTCGGGGTGCTCGACGCCGACATCTGGGGATTCTCGCTCGCGCGTCTGCTCGACATCAACGGAGAAGTCGAAGTACGCAAGGGGAAGATGGTGCCCCTCGAACGGCCCTGCGGCGCCGGCACCGTGTCGCTGTTGTCAATGGGTCACCTGGCCGATGAGAAGCAGGCGCTGTTGTGGCGTGGCCTCGTGGTGCAAAAAGCTGTCGCCCAGTTCATCGAAGATGCCGACTGGTCCTCCATCGACGTCATGGTGATCGACACTCCGCCGGGGACCGGCGACATCGTGATGACCCTGGCGCGACTCCTGCCGCACATGGGACAGGTCGTCGTAACGACGCCGTCGCTGGCGGCCCAGAACGTGGCGGCACGGGCGGCCGACTTCGCGAGCAAATCGCACATCCGACTGCTCGGCGTCATCGAAAACATGTGCGGCTTCGCCTGCGAGTGCGGCAAGGTCCACGCGCCTCTGGGCGTGGGCGGTGGACGCGAGCTCGCCCACGAACTGGGCGTCGAGCTCTTGGCGCAAATTCCCCTGCGCGACGACGTGGCCGGCGGGGGTGACGACGGACTTCCGGTCGCGTTGCACGAAGACGACGAGGGAACCTTCCACCTCCTCGCTCAACACCTTTGGGCACTCACGCCGAGTCTCGTGCCGGCGGGTTGCACCGCGCGCCTGCTCGACGTCCTCGACAACGCCGTGGCGCAGGCCTAGTCCCGGTACCCGGGGTCCCCGGGGCCGACGACGATCATCACGCCGTCGCGATCTATCTCCTGGGGCTGGACCCGCACCACCTCGGTCCTCGCGGCGTAGGCGAGGACGTCGTCGAGATTCGCAAAACTGCTCAGCAGTTCGAGAATTCGCTGGGTCGGGTACAACAACGCCCACTCCCCGCGGCGGTGACGCTCGAGGGCGTCGGCGGCACTGACCCAGACGTGTTCGACTACTTCGCCGTCGTCGGGACTGGCGATCTGTCCGTCGGGCGCCCGCACTACGAAAAAGCGCGTGTCGAACCGGCGCGCTCGACCTTCGGGCGTCACCCAGTGCGCCAGGTACGCCACGCCGCTCAGGTCCAAGTACAGGCCCTCTTGAATGAGGAACTGCGCCCAGCTGACGTCACCAGATCTCAACTCGCGGCGCCCCACGGCCACCGTCGTCGCATTGAGCACGCAGCTTGGTCGCGGACCGGAGACCGCTAGCAGGATTCCCGCCTCCTCAAAGAGTTCGCGCAACGCCGCGCAGTAATACGCCAGTGCGTCTTCGGGCAAGTGCAGTCGCCGCCGGGCCGCGGCTTCGTCCAGTCCCACCAGGAGTTCTCGGTGCACCACGTCACGGTCACTCTCATCGACGCCACCCCCGGGAAAAACGTGAGCTCCCGTGGCCGAGAGCGCCGAGGAATTGCGGCGCAACATAAGAATCTCGGGTACCGAATCTTCGTTGCGAATAACCACAATCGTGGCGGCCGGACGCGCCGGAATTTGACCCATATCAAAAACTACATAAGAAGCCAGCGAATAAGGAGCGCGCCCGTGTCCACTAAGTTTGTGGCAAAGCCAGCACCAAGGAGCATTGTGGCCAAGACCGTTTCCTCCGCGAAGTCCCCCGCATCCAAATCCCCCGCACCTAAGGGCAAGCCGACGGTCGGTGGTCGCCCGCCGGGTCTCTTCACGTGGGTCGCGATTGGCGTCGTCATCGTCATCGTCCTCGGCCTCGTCATCATCAAAGTCACGAAGAACTCGCCGACGTCCACGAACTCAGGTACCTACGTGGCAACCAGCGCGGCCACGCTCGCCGACCTCACGACGATTCCTGCGTCAGTCTTCAACACGGTCGGCGTCACTTCGAGCGTCTTTCAGGTGCAGGCGCCGTTGCAGATCAAGAATCAGCCGGCTCTCACCGCCAAGGCGGCGAACGGCAAGTCTCTGCCCGAAGTCCTGTACATTGGCGCCGAGTTCTGCCCGTACTGTGCCGCCGAACGATGGTCCACGATTGTTGCCCTGAGTCGATTTGGTACGTGGAAGGGTCTCGGTGACACGGCCAGCTCCTCCACGGATCAGTACCCCAATACCCCGACCTTCACTTTTCGCAAGGCGACTTTTACCTCGCCGTACTTCGTCTTCACGGGTGTCGAGCAGTTCTCCAACGTCACTGACCCGAGCAATGCCTTTTACTACCCGCTCATGAACCCGACCAAGGCCGAGACCGCGATCATTGATAAGTACGACGTCTCGAAGTACTTCAACTTCGCCGCGTCCAATGACGGAGCCATCCCCTTCATCTCCTTCGGCAATAAGTTCTTCGTGGCCGGTGCTAGCTACCTGCCCTCGATGCTCGCTGGTGAGACGAGGGACCAGATTGCCGCGAGCTTGAAGGCGCCGACGTCCCCCATCACCGACGCCATCATCGCGTCGGCGAACTTGCAGACTGCCGCTATATGCAAAATCACCAACGAGCAACCGAGTTCGGTGTGTAACTCTTCGGGTGTCAAGGCGGCGAAGACAGCTCTCAAGATCTAGATGGTGAGGCCGCTGGCACCCGTTCCACGCTGGGCGATCTACACGTCGTGGGCGCTGAGTCTCCTCGGACTCGGACTTGCGACGTACCTCACCATTGGTCACTTCGAGAGTAAGACATTCCTCGCGTGCTCGGACAGGGGCGCAATCAACTGTGAAAAGGTGACGACTTCGGCACAGTCGTATTTCTTGGGCATCCCGGTCGCGGTGCTGGGCCTGTCCAACTTCGTCGTCCTGGCGGTGTTGAACTCGCCATGGGTGTGGCGAGTGAAGAACTACTGGGTGCACGTGGTGCGTTTCGTCCTAGTGCTGGGCTCCATGGCCTTCGTGCTGTACTTGCTCTACGCGGAACTCGAAATAATCAACGCCATCTGCCTCTACTGCACTGGTGTGCATATCGTGACCTTCGCGCTGTTCGTAGTGCTCGTGCGCGTGTGCCCCGTCCAGTTGGGTTGGACCACGTCGCGCTCAGCGACGCAGTAACGCGCGGCGCTCGACTTCGGTGAGTCCGCCCCAGATCCCGTAGGACTCTCGCTGGGCGAGTGCGGTGTTGAGACAATCCTCGCGCACTTCACAGTCGGCGCAGAGTTGTTTGGCCTGTCGCTCGCGACGAGACCTCACTTCTTTTGACTCCATCACGTCGGGTGAGAAGAACAGCAGGTTCTCGATGCCCCGACACGCCGCCCCGTCGGACCACTCGGTCTTCTGTAGTGCCATCGCCTACCCCTCATTTCACCTGACTCTCGCAGACTACCCACGTCCGTGAGTAAAGGCAAAATCGCGGACCGCAGGGCCATTTGGGGCCTTGCTACGCTGGCACCATGCCCAACGTTCTTCTCGCCAGCGATACGCCCTCTCTGCGCCAGGAGTTGCGGGCCATGCTCGAGGGACCCGACCTGTTCATCGACGAGGTCGCCACCGGGCCCGAAGTTTTGCGTATTGTGCGACGGGGGGGAATCGACCTCGTCGTGGCGGACCTTCAAATCGGGGCAATGGGGGGCATGGCCATCTGCATGGAGCTTCGCCACGACGAGTCCTACCTTCCCGGTGACCCGGTCGCCGTGTTGATGCTGCTCGACCGCCGGGCCGACGTCTTCTTAGCGCGCCGCTCCGGCGCCGACGGATTTCTCGTCAAGCCCCTCGACCCCCAGCGGGTTCGCGCGGCCGTGCGTACGTTGCTCAGTGGCGAGGAGTACGACGATGAGTTTCTTCGTCCCGCCACGGTGCGCGCCGGCGCCGAGTAATGAAGGACCAGCCCCCTGCGTCGGGCCTCGCGCGGCTCCGCGCGCGAGCGGTCGGTCGCCACAGCGAGGCCGCCATCTCCCCCGAAGCCGCCGAGATCCACACGCGCGTCGACCAACTGAGCGAACTCGAATTGCGTGACGTCATGACGCCGCGAGTTGACGTCGTTTTTCTCACCATTCCCGTCAGCCCCGAGGCCATCGCGGAGGCTGTTCGCGATACGGGTCACTCGTGTTTCCCCGTCGTCGAAGGTGACTTGGATGAGGTCGAGGGAGTACTTTTCGTCAACGACCTCTTTCGCTCCACCACCGCCAAGCGCGCCATCGGCGTCTCGCTGCCATCGGCCAACGAGATTGCGAGAAAGATCCGCCGACCGCTGATGTTGCCCGAGACCCTGGACCTTCTCGAGAGCCTGAAGGAAATGCGCGAGCAACGACGTACTTTCGCGCTGGTGCTCGACGAGCACGGCGGAGTGGCGGGTGTCATCTCCATTCGCGACATCCTCGAGCAACTCGTCGGCGACCTGAGTGACGAATTTGATGAGGACGACGAACCCACGATGGTGAAAATCCGACCGGGCCGCTGGCTGGTCGACGGCCAGACCCACGTCGACCGTGTCGAGGAAACGCTGGGCCTCGTCATTCCCGAAGGTGAGTACGTTACCTTCGCCGGCTACATCTTGGATCTCGCGGGCGAGATACCGGCGGCTGGTTCGGTCTACACCGAGGGCAACTGGAGTTTTCGTGTCCAGTCGGTCTCGAAGAGGCGCATCAGCGAGGTCGTGGCGGAGTACCACAAGCCCGCCGTACCGGTGGAGACCATCGAATAGCGCTTTGTGTGCACCAGAGCACGGCGACTAGGATTATCTGGCTGCGGGGTAACTCGCCGCGGGCTGTAGCGCAGCTTGGTAGCGCGCTGCGTTCGGGACGCAGAGGTCCCGGGTTCAAATCCCGGCAGCCCGACCACGTAGTTCCTGTTGTACATAGAAGTTCTGGCCCCCATCGTCTAGCGGCCTAGGACACCACCCTTTCAAGGTGGCGGCACGGGTTCGAATCCCGTTGGGGGTGCGAAATATAATCACTGTTCAGCAGCGGACTCGTGCCCGATCACCCAGCCGTTCGGCTATGGCAACGATCACTGTCCAAGTCCTGACCAATTGCGCAACCATGTCGAGAAGAATTTTGAAGTTTGCAATTGACAGAGCAGATCGAGACCTCAGGCAGGGTTATTTCTTACGACTGCGGGCGCCGACTCGAGGTTTTGATAGCGGTTTCTCGCATGGATTGTCTTCACTAAGTTATGCGCGTCGAGGTAGCCTGCTACGAATCCGAAGGGTGGGAGCCGGAATGGAAGCGGTGCAACACGACCTCACGCACTTTTTCCAGACGGCGGAAGTGAACTGCGGCTACACGGCTCTCGCGATGCAACTCTCGCATTACGGATCCGCCCTGACTCCTCAGGACATTTATCAGTCGGCTCCGCGAGCCGTCGTAGATGGGGTACGGCTGGCCGGGAGCCTTGCCACTCAGCTGGCGACCTGGGTCATAGGACACGGTTTCAAGGCTCGCATAACTACTTTCGACTTCCTCGTTATCGACCTGGCCTGGGCATCCCTCGAAGGCCCCGCGCTAGCTTCTCGCCTCACCGCAGTCCGAGACAGTCGCCGCGTGCCCTCGCTTGGCGAGGCAACGTCTCGAACATACATCGATGAATACGTGCGATACCTCGATGCCGGCGGCGAGCTCATTATTCTCCCGCACGTCAGCTCGCGCAGTCTCTACGAGAAGCTGAAGCGTGGCCCCGTCGGGGTGAGTGTGTGTACGGCTCCGCTCTACGGCCATGGACGGATGTCCGAGGCGCTCCCCGGCCGCGAGACCGCCGATGATGTCAACGGGGCTATCGGAACTCACAGCGTCGTGGTCTATGGCAATACCGCATCCGGTGACTTCCTGCTCGCCGACCCCTGGCGTGGCTTAACTCAGGTGACGCGGGATGCCCTGATCTGCGCCATGACCGCTGCCGAGATCGAGTGCGACGCCTTGTGCATGGAATTCTGGCGGCCCAGTTGATCGACGCCGATGTCTAATTTGAAACACACACGCGCTCCAGTCCGTCGAGAATCAGATCAAGACCAAAATCGAACTCCAATCCGAAGTCATAATCCGACTTAAGAACGTGCTCGACCGCGAACTCCGTCAAGCGTGGGTACTCCTCCGGCGACATTTGTCGTACGAACATCTCGGCCACCTCGACGGTCACTTCTCCCGCTTGGAAAGGCAGACTGGCCTCTTGTTGCGCAAAGCCATAGATGAAGCTATCGATAAGAGCGAACGCGTGCGCCGTCATCGCGATCGAGAACCCTGCGTCACGTAACGTTCCGATCACTGCGTCGTGGTGACGTAGCGTCGCCGGCCCTGACTTGACTCGCGACTGCATCAGTGTGATTGCCCACGGATGCCGTGACAACGCATGGCGAGTTGAAATCGCCCGTTGACGCATGGCAAGCTTCCAACCGTCCGCGCTGGAGGGCAGTTCAATTTCGCTGAAGACGCAGTTGACCATGCCGTCGAGAAGTTCTTCTTTGTTGGCGACGTGGTTGTAGAGCGACATCGCTTCGACACCGAGGACCTCTCCCAACTTTCGCATGCTCAGTGCCACGATTCCTTTTTGATCAGCAAAGTTCACGCCCGCCATTAGGACTCTTTCGCGAGTCAAGGGAGTCCTAGGTGCGGATTCAGTTCGATTCGAAAGTGACATTTCAAATTCCCTCAAAATAGTACTTGACAAACTTACGTCGTAAGTATAACGTACTTACGCCGTAAGTGACAACTCAAACCAAGGAGCCGCCATCATGACCATCCGCAAACTTCGTAAGCCCGCACCTCTAGAGAACGCCAACGCGACGATCAATCGGGCTGGCACAACTGCAGGAGTGGTGCTCCTGTTCATGGCGGCGCTCTCCGGCTTCGGTTACCTCTTCGCAGTGAAGGGGCTCGTGATACCGGGGAACGCCGTGAAGACCGCTTCAAAGATCTCGGCTCACGAGAGTCTCTTCCGATTCGGTTTCCTGAGCTTGTTCGTCGTCGCCGCGCTCGACGCGGTCGTCGCGTGGCTACTGTTTCGCGTCTTCGCTCCTGTGAACCGCAAATTGTCGGCGGTCGCCGCATGGGGTCGGACTGCCTACGCCGCGATCTTCGTCGTTGCCATCAGCGAACTCACCGGCGTCCCCGGCATTCTTAGCCCTCGCGGTGGTGGTTCAGGCACCACGAGTCAGATACGCGACCAAGTGCTTCATCGAATCAACTCCTTCAACGACATCTGGAACGTCAGTCTGATTCTCTTCGGCCTTTACTTGATCTCCCTCGCCTACTTGGCCTACCGATCAGGATTTGTTCCGAGGCTCATCAGCATTCTCCTAGGCATGGCAGGTTTCGCATACCTGATCGACAGTTTCACTGCGCTGACTATCAGAGCAACTGACACCCCGCTCTCCACGGTCTCGGCCGCCAGCGAGTTCGTGTTCGCTCTCTGGCTCATCATTCGAGGACGCCGAATCACACTTCATACGGAGGCGGATCACGGTGACTCGATCGTTGCCGCCCCTGAGGAAACTGCCATCAAGTTGTCATCCCAGAACGCAAGCTCCATAGCCCCAACCCGCCCCAACCCCACAATCAGTAAGTAAGGACAATGATCATGAATTCCTACCCAATCGTCTTCGACGTCAATCGCCCGACGTCCATGAGCCGGGCCCACGTGTTTTTGCGGCTGCTCCTAGTGCTCCTGTTGTCTTGCGTTATCGGAGCCGGCGGTGGCCTCGTCCTGATCTATCTCGGTGTCCCGGTCGCTGCAGCCATCTTCATAGCCCGAATGGGCGGCGATCGCTACGTAGTGGAAAGTGGCGAGCGAACGAGTCGGTGGCTCGCGAACGTTGTTGGTCTTCTAGCGTACTTAGCGTTTCTCACCGATGAACTTCCCGGCGACAACGCACACGTTCAGCTCCGTGTTCTCAGTTCAGGCACGCCCACAGTGTCTTCAGCCCTCATGCGACTTGTGCGAGCAATTCCGAGCGCTTTGGTTCTCGGTCTACTCAGCATCGTGAGCGGAATTGTTGGCTTCATCGCAGCTTTGTCCATTCTCATCCTCGGAAGCTGCCCTGCAGGCTGCTGGAGATTCCAACTCGGAATCGTGCGATGGGAGGCTCGCCTTCTCGGTTACCTTGCGTCCGTCGTCGAGACCTATCCACCATTCTCCTTCGACACACAGCCCGCGAACTGAATCGACCAATCAATTCCGTGGCCATCAGCAAACCATTTCCATTCCCGGAATCCACCCACAGTGCTTGATCAAACGAAGGAGAAACAAATGTCAGTCGAACTGAAGAAAATGAATGCGATCGTCCAGAAAGAGTACGGAAGCGCTCCAGAAGACGTGCTGCGAATCTCTCAAGTTGCCCAAGCCACTATCGGCGACGATGACGTCTTGGTGCGCGTCGTCTCGGCGAGCGTTGATCGCGGCACCTGGCACATGATGTCGGGACTCCAGTACCCGATCCGTCTGGGCATCGGGTTACGCCGTCCCAAGGCACTCAATCCTGGCCGCAGCTTCGCCGGAGAAATCGAACGCGTTGGCGTGAATGTCACTGACTTCAAGCCTGGCGACGAGGTATTCGGCACCTGTGACGGCGCGTTCGCCGAATTCGCTCGGGCCAAAACACGAAGAATCGCGCCAAAGCCGTCGAATCTCTCATTCGATCAGTCGGCGGCAGTCCCCGTCTCTGCGGTGACCGCTCTACAAGCGCTGCGTGACAAGGCTCGGTTGCAGTCAGGCCAATCAGTGCTGATCGTCGGCGCGTCGGGTGGCGTCGGGACCTTCGCCATCCAGATCGCCAAGTCGCTGGGAGCAGTGGTCACCGGTGTCTGTAGCACGGCCAAAGTGGATCTCGTATCCCGCCTCGGCGCTGACCACGTGATCGATTACTCGCTTCAGAACTTCGCCTCTGACACGCGGCGCTACGACGTCATCTTGGACATCGGCGGCGTCAGCCGACTCTCGGTTCTTCGCCACGTCCTGGCACCTCACGGAAAGCTCGTAACCATTGGCGGGGAGTCCTCCGCTCGGTGGATTTGGCCGACCGCCGGACGCCAAGTCCGATCCCTCTTCATCTCGCCCTTTGTCGGACAGAAATTACTCTCGATCTTGGCGTCTGAGAACTCAGAAGACTTGTCTGTACTGCGCGACCTCATTGAGGCTGGGAGCGTGGCACCCGCGATTGACCGATCCTTCTCACTTGACGAAACCGCCGCGGCCATTCGCTACGTGCACGAAGGTTGCGCGCGCGGCAAAGTCATCGTTTCTGTTTAATACGATTGCCGAGGTGTCATCGCCATGTTGTCCAATGTTTTGGATCTAACCCAAGTAGGGAACTTTCCTAAGCGATTGTGTCTTTAATGACGAGCACCGGTTCTGCCTCAAGTTCATCGGCTCCTCGCAATGAGGTCCAGTTCTTCGGCTCGGCGAACGGCTGACCGACGATCCTTCACGCCAAGCTTCATATAGATGCTTTTCGTGTGGGTCCGCATAGTGTTGAGCGACACGAAAAGCTCGCGAGCGATGTCCGGACCGTTCAAGTCGGACCCGAGAAGCCGGAGCACGTCAAGTTCACGCTCGCTCAACTGTTCGACAAGTCCTGGACTCCTTATCGAACTCTTCGGCTGCCGTTTCCAGCCCGCCGACAGCTCTGAAATGTATTCGGCGGAAATGCCTCGCCGGGCTGCCTCTAGGAGTAGAGACTTCATCGTTTCGCCCTCGTTGAGAAAGAGTCGAACGTATCCCTCGGGCTCTGCAACCGTCAATGCTTCTTCCAAGGCATTAAGGGCCGACTCAATCTCGCCACCGCCCGCGGACGCTACCGCCTCGAGGATCAAGATCTCAATGACGCTGCCCATTCTCGAACTCGATTTCGCCGAATCCCGGAGACGACCGAGAAGGCTCAACGCCTCCGACCTAGACTTTTCCGCCCTGCCGTTTGCGTCCGCATTGGCAATGAGCAACCTGGCAAAAGTGATGTGCAGATATTCACTCTTATAACTGAGTTCATCTCCCGACGACAGCGCCGACCCCCTGGCCCACCCGCGGGCTTTCACCAGATTCCCCGTCGCGATCCACATTCGAACTCGTAACGCCGCCAACGGATGAACGTCCGGGAAGAAATCACCCACGTACAAGTCCTCGGCCACCTCTAGCATCGCGAGGGCTTGCTCGCCATCCCCTTCGGCCAGTAATAGTTTTGCCATGGCCACTCGCCAGCGATACGGATGCTGCGGCATCGACGCGAAATCTCCAAGACTCTGGCTCTCAAGGAGGTGGTTCCTTGCATCTTCGAGATCATTGCGTTCCAGAAGGATCTCACTTGTCGCAGTGAGCATGTCGGCGGTCCCGCGAACGAGCGTCCGAGTCTGCTGCGGCACCAGCGCAAGCGCGTGCTCGTACGTTCGAAGTCCGTCTCGCAGACGTCCTTGCACCATGCAGATATCACCCAAAGCGAGTGTTGCCCCAAGTGCGTCCGCGACGTGCCCAGCCCGCTCGAGCCCACCGACGCACTCGCTCCATGCTCGATGGGCTTCTCCGAGGTCTCCTTCAGTCCAGAAAGCAATTCCAAGAAAACCGGAGGCTCCCGCACGCACCATATGGTCGTCTGCGGTTGCCAATTTCATGGTTCGCCGGGCAAGTTCCACCGTGGCGGACGCATCACCACGAATTTGCGCGAGTGCAGTTCGGTACATCTCTATCTGTCCTGGGACGCGACGAAGTTCGCCTTCATCAACGAAATCGAACTCAACTTCTCGCACAGAAGATGCCGTGTCGTCATTGAGTCTCGGTGTATTTACAAGTCTCTCTGCGTCGTCGAGTCGGTCCTCAACTCCCGCGAATTGACCCATCGCCAACATCGCCCCGGCGACGGTCACGCTGAGCACCGGCCGCCTTCGGATGAGATCGTCGGGAAGTCCTTCGATCCGGCCGAGCAGTAACTTCTCCTGACGTGCTTTGCGCATCGCCGGTAGCGCTCCCTCGATAAGCCCGGCCATGCGATCGAAGTCACGAGCGGCCAGTGCATGTCGTATAGCCTCTGTCCGATCACCTTCTCGCTCGTACCATTCACTGGCCCTTCGATGAAGTTCGAGAGCACGCTCAGGTTGTTCGTCTTCGAGGTGCGCCCGGAGGACGTCGGCGAAGAGGTGGTCATAGCGGTACCAACGGCGTTGATCGTCGAGCGCGACAACAAAGAGGTTTCGACGCTCGAGAGTACTTATCATCGCTTTGCTATCGCGACGTCCGATGACGGCATCGCAGAGTGGCCCGCTCAACCGATCAAGAATGCAGGTGTCCAAAAGGAACATCCGGATCTCGTCAGGTACTCGTTGCAGTACTTCCTCAACCAGATAGTCCACGACGTATCGGTTGTTGCCTGTGAACTGTGCGACGAAGGCTGCTACGTCGTCTCGCCCCTCCATTGAGAGGGCGGCCAACTGGAGCGCGGCAATCCAACCCTCGGTCCGCTCCTCCAACGCAGCCACATCTTTCGACGCGAGACTCAGGCCCATTACTTCATTGAGATATATCGTCGCTTCTTCGGTGGTGAAGCGCAGATCCTCAGCACGAACCTCCACCACTTCTCCCCGCGCTCGTAGACGCGCCAAAGGAAACGGCGGGTCTGCGCGCGTGGTGATTAGCAGATGGACCTTAGGCGGAAGGTGGTCGATAAGAAAAATCATCATGGCGTGGATGTCCGGGTCCTCAATGACGTGGAAGTCTTCGAAAACCAAATCGAGTTCCTTCGGTAACTCGCTGAGTTCATTCACAATGGCGGCGAGTACTCCTTCGGTTGGTGGTTGACCTTTTTGGAAGAGAGACAGGATGTCTTTCCCGAATGCTGGCCCTGCGGTGACCTGAAGCGCCGCAAGCACTTGCGACCAGAATGCAACTGGCTGGTCGTCCGCCGGATCGATTGCGATCCACCCCGCAGCGCGCTCGTGCGTTGTGCGAGACGAGAGCCATTGGACCACCAACGACGTCTTTCCGAATCCGGTAGGCGCCGAGATCAGCGTTAACTTCGCCATGGCACCGCGATCGAGACGCGCTGCAAGATTGGTTCGTTCAACAAGTTTGGACATCGGCTGCGGGAGGTGCAACTTGGTCGCAACCCGTGTGCTCGGCATCGGATCCTCCCTACGGGTGTCGCCTTAAGAAGTCATCTTGTCAGAGCAGAGCCAGCACCGGCGGACGTTGAGATCAATCCGATTTGGGCTTGCCACGGCAAAGCGGATTCCGGACAAGCGCCCAAACACCTTTAAATGGATTGACTATCTGTATCGTCGGCGACTGAATCACCACCCCATTCACATCATCTGGTGATGTGCGGTCACCACATCCTTTCGTACGGTCACGTACAGCCCCGGAAAATCCCCGGCCTGACTAAGAAAAGGAACCCGTCATGACAATCACCAAGTCCCGCCTCACCCGAGCCGCCGGCATCGCCGCCGCGTTGGCCGGCCTGATTTTCATCGCAGTGCAGGTCAAGCACCCGGCCATGAATGTCAACTCCGTCACGACCACCCAGTGGGCTGTGCGCAGCACTGCCAAGGTGATCATGGCGACTCTCGCGCTCGCGGGAATCACCGGCATGTACCTTCGCCAGATCCGTCAGATGCGCGTGCTTGGTCTGGTCGGCTACGTGCTGTTTGGTATCGGCTACCTAGCCATCCTGAGCACCGAGGTCATCGCCGTAGCTGTACTGCCGACATTGACGCACTCGTCACCCGTCTATGTGAACAACGTGCTTGTCGCGGCCTTCGGGGGCCACCCTTCTGGCAACATCGGCGGGATGCAGATGCTCTTTGACGTCTCCGGCGTCGCGTACATGGTCGGCGGACTCCTCTTCGGCGTCGCGTTGTTTCGCGCGCGTGTCCTGGCTCGGTGGGCCGCAGCTCTTCTCGCCATCGGCACTGCCGCCACCGTCGCGCTCTCAGTACTGCCAGAGTCCTTCAATCGGCCCATGGCGGTTCCTACCGGCGTCGCCCTGATCGGCCTCGGAATCTCTCTGTGGCGCGACCAGCGCGCGACCTCCCCCGAGGCAACTCCCGGAACCGGCCGTGTCGAGCAGCTGGTCACCCAATGAGCCAGACACCATTCGTCGGCGGCGAACAAGAGGCGGGGATGTACGAGTTCCGCCTCCGCGGCCACCTCGATCAGCGATGGGCGACTCGTCTCGAGGTCTCGAGCCTCTCTCACGAGATCGACGGCACTACGGCCCTCAGGGTCACCGTTGTCGACCAGGCTGCACTTCACGGCCTCCTACAGAGGATCCGTGACCTCGGCCTCCCGATCATCTCGGTAGTACCCCTTGATCCAGCCAACAAGAACCACTCAACAATTGATCCCGACAGCCGCGAAACGCACCCACAGAAAAGGAATCCGACATGACTACCGCCTCAGCTGTCACCATCTCTGACTCTTCGACACAGACGACCAGCGCCAAGAGCCCTGTGAGGAAGCTTGCGATTGCCACCGGCGTGTTGTTCCTCATTACCCACGTGACCTCGATCACCGCGAGCATCCTGTATGAGCCGGTGCTGAACCACCCCGGATACGTCCTGAGCAACGGCGCCGCCAACTCCCGCATCCTCCTCGGAGGTGTACTCGAAGTCGTCCTCGCCGCAGCAGTCATCGGTACTGCGGTCACCCTGTACCCGGTCGTAAGTCGGCATAACAAGGCCCTCGCTTTGGGTTACGTCGGACTGCGCACCCTCGAGGCGGCCGTCATCCTGACGGGCGTCGTCAGTCTCTTGGCCGTGGTCTCGCTCCAGCACCACGTGGGAGGTACCGCTGCGAACGCAGCCGCACTCACCACTGTCGACAAGGCGCTCGTGGCCGTCCACAACTGGACATTCATCGTCGGACCAAATTTGGTTTGTGGCATCAACACTTTGGTGATGGCGTACGCGTTGCGCCGCTCAAATCTGGTCGCTCGATTCATCCCCATCCTCGGGATGATCGGTGGTCCGCTTGTCTTCGTCGCCAACATCGCCGCCGTATTCGGTGTGCCGCGTCACGATCTTGGCGTTTGCGTTGTCCCAATCTTCGCTTGGGAAGCCAGTCTGGCCCTCTTTCTGATCACAAAGGGGTTCCGGTCAACGGCGGTGACTCCGAGCGTGCCTAGGGAACATCGGCAACCGCAACTGACCACCGTCTGAGAGCCACTTTCCTTTCCGACCGGTCTCTGACCGAGATCGTCGACCACCTACTCACTCGAAACAACAAAAGGACCTCAACCTCAATAGGGGTACATCGAAACCGTCAATGAAACACCTAACCAAGGAGATACCAATGAAGCACCAACTCAAAAACCCAAGAACCGCCTCCGACGCAGATGAAGGTGGCAGTGGGACAGAACCCCTGAAGGAGCCCCTCGATCGGGCCGGTCGCATTCGCAGAAAGCTACTAGCGATCACCTTGTCCACAACGGCCCTGATCTACATGAGTGCCGAAGCAATGGATCCTAAGGGCACGGATCAGATCATTACGACGAAGGCCGTTGCGCTGAAGGTACTGCCCATTGCAGCGAGGCACTCCAGACAGCTCTATGTCTCTGGCTCGATTTCTGAAATCGCACTCGCGGCGCTCGCCGTCTCGTACTTCGCGATTGCCACTTTGGTTCGACACCGCGACTCGACGCTCGCCACCGTCGCAGCGATTGTTGGAGCAGTCGGCGCCTTCTGCGGCATTGTCACGAATGTGCTCGGCGGCATCAACCTCGCTGCCGCATCCACTGCTCATCTGACGAAACTCCAAGCGGCGCGGTTTCTCACCACTTCGTTCAACTCCAGTGCGGGCAAGATCTTCGCTGACGTCTTCGCGTTCAGCGAGTTCCTCGCACCGATCCTGATGTTCGTGGCACTGTGGCGGAGCAGGCTGGTTCCGCGCTGGCTGTCAGTACTATTTGTCGTTGGCCTGGGAGTTGCCGAACAGACCGCTTCCGTTGGAGTTATCCGCGTCATCGCGCTCATGGCGCTCTTTGCAATTGGCACGGTCCTGCTTTCGGTACGCGTCTGGCGGTCCGCGGCTTCGTCAAATCAGTTGGCGATCGAAACACGACACTAAGAGTTGGCATAGCTCAGGGAGTGATGAGTTCGTCCGTTACTCCCCGAGCTATGCCAAAGGAACGCGGCGAACCCATTCCCAAGTTTGGTGGTGAATCCGGACTGCCGCCTGAAAACTACCGGACTGCGATCGCAATATCTCGTCCCTAAATAATTTCAATTTTGGCTTGACAAACTTACGGCGTAAGTGTACGCTTGCTTACAACGTAAGTCCAACCTGAGGAGTGACATGAAGACAGCCCTGCTTAACCGGTCAATAGATCAGACGCCCGCTGTGTCCCTGACGACGATGGAAACGCGAGCAATGCGCGACAGTAGGCCACACCCGACCTCGGTCAGGAAGGCTTCCTTCCTTGTCGGCGCATGCTTCCTCGCGGCCACCTTCACCTTCGCCTTCGGCAATGCGCTCATCCACTCCTACTTTTCGAGCTCTATCACGCACCCAGCGATCCTCCTAGCCGGGGTTTTCCTTCTGGGCTGCGGCGGGCTCGCCGTCGCCACGAACGGCGTAGCGATGCGGCGAATTCTCGCGCCCTATACGCGGAACGGCTCAAGGGCGTACTTCGCCCTAAGAATGATCGAGTGCCTCACTCTTGTGACGGTGGCCGTGTACTTCTCGACTGCCCATGTGCGGTGGGATGCCTATGTGCTCGCCGTCTATACCGTCTCTGGTGCCGCCGGACTGGTCTTGTCGCGAGCACTTCTCACCTCCAGGATCATCCCGCGGAGCCTGTCCCGCCTGGGTCTCATCGGTTACCCGGTGTTCTTGGTGGGGACGATTTTGGCGATGTTTAACCTGATCGACGTGACGCACGGCGCGGGGATGCTCGCACTTGTTCCCGGCGGCCTCTTCGAGTTGATCCTGCCGATCTGGCTCTTCGCCAAGGGGTTCACGTCCCACCGGATCGTAGGCTGACCTTCTCCCAAAGTCTGAAACGCCCGCCAATCGTATGAGGGCTGCTGACGATTCCCTTGTAAGGTTGCCCTTAAGGTCTTTCATCCTTAGTGCCCTTGGAGTGCCCGCGACCACACAAGACAAATGAATCGTCACCAGAAATACCTCTTGATCAGTCCTTTTACCTCTTACCGTTGCAAAGGACTACCACCCTTTCAAGGTGGCGGCACGGGTTCGAATCCCGTTGGGGGTGCTTCGTAATTCTTGGTCATGGATAATTTCCCTTTGACTCGTGCGCGTCAAAAAGTGCCGTTTTCCTCGCGGAAATGGAGTCGTTCATGCCCTTTTAATGCCCAAATCCACGTCGAAGCGGATATTTGGTGGCGCCGGACGCTCGCGGACTCCAGACATGGCCACGAAGTGACCGTAAGACTCGGCACCACCGATCTCAGGTGGTGTTCACTATGTCGCGACAGATCTGATTGGTGAGATTGCTGGCCAGCCCATCCCGCCTCCGAAATCTCGCCGAAAACTTCGGGAACAGCTACCTGAAGACGCAGGTCAGTTCTCTTCACCAGCGCTCAGTCCATCGCGTCCCTATGCCTGTCTGGGAATCGTCGCCGCCGAGACGCTGTACTACGCCCTGGACCCAATCGCCGCACGCCTCCCACTCAACGACTCTGAGCACCCCTGATGCGACCGACTCGATCATCCATTGTGGCCGTAGGCTCTGAGGAATGGCGACGGCGCGATTGGGATTAACGGCGCTGGACTGCTCTGACCCTTCGGTCCTCGCTTACTTCTGGGCGGCGCTACTCGGCGGTGAAGTCACTCATCGCAACGACGAGTTCTGCGCTGTCAAGGCGGAAGGAGGCATGTTGGTCGCTGTGAAGGTGCAGGACTACAAGCCGCCCACGTGGCCGGACTCGACCGTGCCGAAACAGATGCATCTGCACTTGAAAGTCGACGACCTTGACGCAGCACAAACTGACGCGGTGCGTTTGGGTGCTCGGGTCGCGACAGAGCAAACCAATCCGGCGCATTGGCGAATCCTTCTCGACCCGGCGGGTCACCCATTCTGCCTGGCAACAGAGATCCTCGACTAACACTGGCCCTGCTTGCCGAGACCTGGAAGTTCAGGAATTAGTAACGACTCGGAAGTTCAAGGTCGCACGAATCCTGATGGTCACGGCTCCCAGGTTGACGTGATGAAGGACTCATCGATGGAACCCGTTCTTAGTCAACAGGTTCCGGTTTCAAGTCCCGGTCGGTGCACCCCTAAGAACCCTGGTCACACTTGAAGAGGTCGGTCTACACGCTGGTAGCAGACCTGTGGTGTCGGAGACCCGATGTGAACCCGCACGCTGATCAACTACGATCGCTCGAAAAGAAAAACACCGACTCACATGCCAGCGATCGGGACTTCGGTACACGCAACGCCCGACTTCGGTATAAACCTCATGGTGGGGTTTATACCTAAGTCCAGAGGGCTTGTCAAGACTGGCGATTCACGGGTGGCCGTGCCGAGTTTCAACTGAAAGTCATCGGCTTCCCAACTCCGATTTTCATTGAAATCGCTGGGGTTGCGGTGTTCGCCGCGAGTTGGTAACTCTGGTACCAGTAGATTTCGTCTCGAAAGCCCAGGTGTCGATACAGAGCTGCGGGCTGGCCCGGGGCGTCCGCGTTGATCATGAGTGAACGAGACGAGTTCGCCGTTCCCTCGTCTACCCAGTACGCCAACATCGATTGTGCAATACCGCGATGGCGAAAGCCGACGCGCGTCCCTACGTTAAAGAGCAGTTGATCGAAACCCGCGTAGTAGCCAAGGACTCCCACGGGTTCACCGTCGAGGCGGACGAGTTTCAAGGTCGCGAGTGCTAATTCGGAATCACGAACTGAGATTTCGCGCGCGAGTCGTTGGGCATCGGGGGCGACATCAGAGTTTTCAAAGCAGCGGATCTTGGTTTCAGCCCACTCGTGAAGGTTGGTGTGGGCAACGTCGTCGAACTGTAGGCCCACAGGACCCCGAACGGCGCGCATCGGACCCACGAGAGCGAGGTGCGTGGTGGCCTTTACGGTCCGACACCCGGCCCGACGAAGCACACTGTCGAGAGTATGGAACCGCCGACGGTCGTCGACCCAGATCGTAATTTCCTGGTCAGGGTGCGCATTTCGGGCGTCCCTGAGTGCTGGCGCCACCAATGTGGGATCGTCCAAGGTGAGGATGAGGCGCGTACCCGTCGGACCATCGGGGTTGGAGAGGTAGCCGTACCACTGTTCAGTCACGACATAGTTGATTTCCGGTGCCGACGAGGTAAACCAACGTCGCAGTTCATCGACGAGCGCGTCGTGATGCGGATGAACGCTGGTTCGTTCGCTCTCGTCGGTGTCCTCAGATCTCATAGGGACATTGTGTCAGAAGAGTTGGGGGAGCTGTCTTCGCACTGGTTCGTTGTTTTTAAGCAGTTCTCTTCCAACATCGCGTAGGAAGGTGACGTTGGACCTTTGACCGAGGTCTTGATCGGTGTCTTGAACATGTGATTCTCCTGGAGAAGTGGTAGCCCGTAACGTCGTGGTTGCCGACGTACATGCACGCAGCCGCGGACTTCGGTACACCAACGCAGCGACTTAGGTATAAACCTCATGGTGAGGTTTATACCTAAGTCCAGAGGCCAAGTCAGGCCTGACGATCCAGTGACGACCGTGCCGAGTTTCAATTGAAAGTGTGCCAGCTTCCAACTCGTACTTTCGCTGGAATAACACGGGTTTGCCGGTTTGCGTACTAGATCCCAACCAGGTCGGCGGTGTTCTATCGCTGGCGAGGGTGACAGTCTCTCGGAGAAATAGTCGCGATACGCTCGGAATAACAGTAAAAACAGGGGTCCTCGGCACAGTTAGACGTGAAGACCATTCTGGGAGATGACATGAACACCCGGGTCCTACGCCAATTTCTTTCATCGCTGGCACTTTTGACGGTTGCCGCCGCATTTGTTCTCGCCGGTGGCGTTCCGATTGCGGGCGCCAGTTCTCCAGCTGCGAAGGAGACCATCGTTGGACACTTCGACATGCGCGGCGGAGTCTCGGGATTCCTGCGACCGATAAGCGGGGTTATCACGCTGACCAAGACGAGCACTTCGGGCACCAAGGAAACGGTCTCCGTCAAAGTTGGCAGAACGGGAACATTCCGGGTACGCGTGGCATCCGGAACATGGGTGGCGACCGGTAGGTCACCAGAATTTCACATCAATTCTGTTCAGGCCATTTGTCGCGCCAAGGCTGCAGTCGTGGTCACATCCAACCAGCGCAGCAACGTTTCGGTCGTCTGTTTCGACAAGAGCACGGATTAAGAGGTGGATGCATTCGGTCGGAATGGTCCGGTGGTGTCGGTTTGGTCCCGATTTAAAAGAAAACTTGTCCGGTGGTGTNNGAAAACTTGTCCGGTGGTGTCGGTTTGGTCCGATGGTGTCGGATTGGTCTGTGGGATGGAACGTGAGATTTGTAGATCCGGAAAGATCAAGACGGGTCGTATAGATTCCTCTCAAGGTCCACGACTGCAGTCCAATCAGTGGGAAGAGAAGCCTCAATCAAAGGAGAGGGTGTCATGAACGACTGGACCACGGTTGATGAAGGATGGGGACGACGATCGGTCGAATTCGCAACTCTGAGCGAACCTGCCAATTGCCGCGAGTACGTCGCTCTCCATCAACTGCTGGGAGTGGCGGAAGGTTTCCACCTCTTAGACATTGCCTGCGGAGCAGGTTTAGCAATCGAGCTCGCATCGATACGAGGCGCGGAATGTGCCGGCATCGACGCGTCAGAGAGACTCATCGCCATCGCTCGTGATCGCTCACCGCAAGCGGATATCCGCGTCGGTGACATGCATGAGTTGCCGTGGGACGAAAATACTTTCGATATTGTCACCAGCTTTCGTGGGATTTGGGGAACAACGCCCGACGCTTTAGACGAAGCGCGCCGCGTTCTAAAACCCGGAGGTCAATTGGGAGTCACGGTTTGGGGACATATCAAAGCTTCCCCAGGGGCTTGGGCTCTCTCACCTTTTCTCCTAGCGAACATGAAGAAAGTGGAAAACCAGGCCGCGATGGTGGCCCTCGGGCGTCCCGGCGTCGGTGAGGCGCTGCTCCTCGACAAGGGCTTCGAGGAAATTGCTCGCCATGATTTTTCATGCGTTTGGGAATTCTCCGACCCAACGACGTACGCTCGCGCGCTCGCGTCAACCGGTCCCGCATACGAGGCAATTCAAAGCGTCGGTGAGGAGGAGTTTCTAAGAGTCGCCGAGGAATGCGCCCGCACGCAGTTCCGCGAAGGGCTCCCATTACGGGCTTCAATCGCAATTGTCGGCTACACGGCACACAAACCATCGGTAAACACGGTGCGCGCGACTCCTCGCGCCGACATTCGAAAGCGCGTCGGATTCCTCAAGACGCCTGAGATTTCTGATGCAGCACAAAAATTATTCAACGAGGATTTGAACGACCACGGCTTTGTGATGAATGCGTCTCGGCTCTGGGCCTACGAGCCTGAGGTGCACGGACTTCTCTTTGACTTATTGAGTACCGTCACACGCCATGGATCCCTAAGTCTTCGCCAACGCGGTATTCTCGTCGCAGCCGCGGCTTCGACGCTCGGTGACTCGTACTGCTCTTTCGCTTGGGGTTCGAGGTTGGCTGACGAGGCGAACGCAACCATTGCCGCCAAAGTATTGCGTGGTGTAGACGACGAGCTAGACGACTCTGAAAAGGCCCTTGCCGCCTGGGCGCGCCAAATCGTGTCAGACCCCAACGGAACAACTGAGGGCAACATTCGAGAGCTCCAAGGCGTTGGGTTCAGCGACGCGCAAATCTTCGCGCTCACTGTCTATGTGGCTGGACGACTCGCCTTCTCTACGGTCAACGACGCACTCGGAGCTCAACCGGACCGTGAACTCGTGGAAAATGTGCCCAGGGAGATTCGTGACGCTGTTCAATACGGACGCGCAACTGACTTGTAGTGGTGACCATGGCCGTGGAGAAGGCGATACCAGATCATCTTCGAGTAGGGCCGGTGGGGATCGAACTCACGACCGAGGGATTATGAGGTGGCTGCATTCGGTCGGAATGGTCCAGTGACGTCGGACCGGTCCGATTTTGAAAGAAAACTTGTCCGGTGGCGTCAGTTTGGTCCGGTGGTGTCGGATTGGTCTGTGGGATGAGCCGTGGGATTTCAGAACACAAACCGATCGTAGAAGCGATGCCCGACCAAAATACTTGAAGCCTTCTTCGAGATATTCAATCGCCAGGGAAGTACAATTCTTGACCATGATTGGACGGTTGCATCACATTGTTGTGGACTGTCCTAACCCACTCGCGCTTGCCACCTTTTACTCAGAACTGCTCGGGCTCAACATCACCTGTGATATGGGCGATTGGGTCGTTATCGCGACAAGCGATACATCATCTGGTATCGCCTTTCAGTTATGCAGCGATTTCCAGGCTCCGCGATGGCCGGACCCGAATTGGCCGCAACAATTCCACCTTGACGTGATGGTCGACGACCTTGACGACGCCGAGTCTCGGGTTATCGAACTTGGCGCCAAGAAACACTTGGAAGGCGATCGAGTTTTCTCGGATCCTGCGGGGCATCCCTTTTGCCTCATCAAGCGACCCACATGGGCACCACCCATAGGAGAATGATTGAACGATCACAAGTCCAACCTCAATGATCTATGCGCAATAGGGTTCGCGGACGCCAATGCAGTAGGGCTGGTGGGGATCGAACCNNCGAACCCACGACCGAGGGATTATTAGTGGAGCGCCGATCGTCTACAAGGTTTCGTCAGTCCATGCAGCACTACTGAGTCCGATTCGGCTTCCACCAATGTGGGTGCGTGTCCGTCACGTTCTCTGATTGGAGTAGCAAAGGAGTAGCANNATGAACTCAAGTTGGACGTTGTCAGGATCTCTAAAGACCACGACCGAGTAGAGCTCACGATCATTAATGGGTGAGTGTTCCACTTCGAGTTCGGTGAGCCTGGACTCCCAGGCTTCAAGTTCTGCATGATTCTTCACCCCAAAACTTACGTGATCCAATCCGGTACGCGCTTCCGAGAATCGCTCTCGCTGGTTGCCGGGATGAACATGCAATCCAATCATCATCGAAAAATCGGCGTTGCTGAGCACGACGAAATTACCCGTACCGTCCGGATGAGGTTCTTCCACCACCTTGTTCATCCCAAACAGTTCTTCGTACCAGCGCACGCTGCGATCAAGATCAGTCACCGTGATCGAAATATGGTGAATTGACGAAATCTCTGGCATGTATTGGTCCCTCTCAATCGTCCTCGGACAAGCCGAGCATCTCATCGCTTCAATGAGGCGAATCTAGTCGGAAGTGAGATTCCACAACTAGTAGGGCCGGTGGGGATCGNNCGAGGGATTATGAGGTGGATGCAAATGGTCGGAATGGTCCGGTGAGGTCGGATTCATCCGGTTTTGAAAGAAAACTTGTCCGGTGACGTCAGTTTGGTCCGGTGGTGTCGGTTTGGTATGTGGGATGAAACGTGGGATTTTCGATTAGCGACCGTGACGATTGGGTGCTTGAAACGAAAGATGGATTGCGCAGTTTTCGGATCTCGCTTGACGTCGCTTCTTGAAGTGCTTCAATCGAATACCTTGTTGATATGCCACGTCTAAGCGGGAAGATTGCATTAGTGACTGGGGCGAGCAGGGGCGCCGGTCGAGGAATTGCGACCGAACTCGGAGTCGAAGGTGCCACGGTGTACGTCACCGGGCGAAGTAGCCGCGAGCGTTCCGCAGTTGTTGAGTTTCCCCACTCGGTAGAAGACACGGCGGATGAAGTCACCGCAGTTGGCGGGCGAGGAATCGCAGTCATCTGCGATCACACAGACGACCTTCAAGTGCGCTCGTTGTTCGACCAAATCCGCATCGATTCGGGTCACCTAGACGTGCTTGTGGCAAACGCTTGGGGAGGCTACATGCCTTACCCGGAACACAACGAATGGTTCTCGCAATCATTTTCGGAGCAGTCAATGGACCGTTGGGACGGAATGTTCACTGCAGGGTTGCGCTCTCACTTCTCCTCATGCCTTTACGGCCTCCCATTACTTCAAGAATCAGGATATGGACTTGCAGTCCTAACAACGTTCACACGTGGTCGACGTTACCTAGGTAATGCCTTCTACGACGTCGCGAAGAATGCCGTATGCAGACTTGTGTCAGCTCTTGCCAATGAGACGAAGGAATCTGACCTGGCGATCGTTGGAGTTTCGCCTGGTTGGATGACGGTTGAGCGAATGACCGGACTTTCCGAGAAACAACAAGCGGAGATGGAGTCCGTGACTTACATTGGTCGCGCGGTAACAGCTCTTGCTTGTGATCCATCGGTATCAAGAAGATCCGGGCAAACTTTGGCTGTAGGAGACCTCGCTCGAATCTATGGATTTTTTGACGTTGATGGTAGGCAGCCGACGCCCTACGTAATCGAGCCATAGCCAACGCTTGAAAGCTCCGTGAAATTGTTGCCGAGAGCCATCGCGAAATTGATCAATTCGCCTCGCACAAAGCACATCACCACCAGACCTGAATTTTTCGCAGTAGGGCCGGTGGGGATCGAACCCACGACCGAGGGATTATGAGATGGAGGTAAACGGTCGGAGTGGTCCTGTGGTGTCGGTTTAGTCCGAGCTTCTCTGAAACCCTGTCCGGTGGAGTCGGATTGGTGCGATGGCGTCGGTTTGGTATGTGGGATGAAACGTGGGATTTCGGACTCACAATTGTGCGACGTGAGAATTAGCGTGATGGATCCGTCGTTGACGGCTTCCGACTGGAGGGTCCGGGCTTGGGAATTATGACTAAGAGTTGTCGAAGTCCCGGTCGCTCCAAAGCGACCGTCGGACCCAACGACTAATGAAGAGAAACGTTACCTGAGGCGGTAATAAAGGCGGACTGCGTGAGGAGTGATTGGCCGGTCCTCGAACACTTTGGCCACGAATCGACCTCGTTGATCGTGACGGTCATCTTGAAACTGCCACTGATGCCCTTGTAGGCACCCGTGCCAGAACCTGACACAATCGGGGTCGTCGCGTGTACGATGACGATTCCCGAACACGACTTGAGGTCCGTCGGAAACGGACCGAACGCACTGACGAGACTCCGTTCAAGGCCAGCGATTTCCAGTTGAAACGAGCCATGGGTAACCTCCACGTCTAGTCGGTTGTACTGTTGCACGACCGTTCCATTGGCATAAGTGCGCACGGCCATTCCGTAGTCGCCAATCGCTCCGGTAAGGACCGTGGTGGATTTTGGCCCGTCGCTATCGCTATAAGAAGTGAGGTGCACCAGGCCGCCGGCCTTCGGAATCTGTGGCCCCGCTGACTTGGAAGACGTTGAGGTACCGCTTGCGGCTGCAACGCTCCCTCCCACGGTGAGAGCGGCGACAAACAAAGAGACCGAGAGCATGAACATATTTACTTTTTTGTGCATTACAAAGTCCTCGTTTTCTAACTTCGAAGGTGGTATATCCAACGGTAAGTCGTTGACCCTTCCCACACAATCGGGGATTACCCTGAAATTGCGAGTAACTGCAACGGTCGACTCAGGGTTTGCCCCGACTTCCGTCTTGAAATTGTCATCGCACATCATTCGATCTTTCGAAATCAGCGCGTTGAGCCATTTAGCCAGCACGAATGCGTGTCCTGCGCCACAGTGACCGAACAATGCATTCAAGCGAGAATTCATTGACGACCGGAGGTGTCCGCTATGTCCAGAAATTGGAGTAGCAAAGGGCGCGGAATTGCTGCTCCCGTGCCCAAATTTTCACCGGTTCACGAGCTCTAGATCTGGTACAATAAATGGTACGACTTCGAATAGGAGAAATTTCGCAATGTCCATTACCGCGAGCGAAGCCCGCAAGAACCTCTTTCCTCTCATCGAACAGGTGAACGAGAATCGCGAACCGATAGAAATCACTTCCAAGCGAGGGGACGCGGTACTAATGTCGCGCGCTGATTTCGACGCACTCAATGAAACTGCCCTACTGCTTCGGTCGCCCGCCAATGCCCGTCGGCTTCTCAAGAGCCTGGCCCAAGCCAACGCCGGTGAACGAAGTATCCACAAGCTTTCCTAGTGCGATTAGTCTTCACTCCCCTGGGCTGGGAGGACTACCTCTTTTGGCAAAGCCACGACAAGGCGACGCTCAAACGTCTCAACCGTCTGCTCGAAGAATCGATGGGAACCCCGTTTGAAGGAATCGGCAAACCTGAACCACTCCGACACGTGTTAGCGGGTTGTTGGTCTCGACGAATCGATGAAGAGCATCGATTGGTGTACCTCGTCGATGGTGACGACGTTGTGGTGCTCCAAGCGCGCTATCACTACGGAAAATGACACCCAGAGGGCCGCCTAGTAGGGCCGGTGGGGATCGANNGGTCGGAATGGTCCGGTGAGGTCGGATTCATCCGGATTTGAAAGAAAACTTATCCGGTGGCGTCGGATTCGTCCGGTGGTGTCGGATTGGTATGTGGGATTTTCCGTGGGATTTTCTGAATGGCGATCATCGCGTGCGATCTATTCGGGTTTGTATTCTGTGTCGTCGTATGCCCCGTGCTGCAGTCCCACAGCGCTCGAAGTCGAGAGCGAATGACTACACGAATCGGGCATGATTGGAGGCGTCAACGCTGGAACAAAACATCCGCGCTACTGACCAATTCTCGAGCGAGCTTGACCGCCTTCCGGGCGTTAGCCTTCGAAAAATCTCCGAAGCCATAGTGCGCTGCATCCTTTAGATCCAAGAGTCGCAACAAAACCTTCTTGAGCTTGGGACCGTCGTGCGAGGCTGTCTCAAGCAACTCAGCGGCTTGACGATGATCATCACCACGAAAGCACTTCCTCAGTCCCTTGCAGCAGATCGCGTCAGTTGCCGCGATCCCCGCTAAGACTGCGTTCCCAGCCGCGACACCAGCAAATTCCTCCCGATCATCAACGAGAATCAACTCCGCGGCTTCCAAGTACGCTCGCGCCGATCGGAGCCGACGGCCTGCCTCACGTGCGTTGCAATCGGCTGTCCGAATTTGAGAAGCCATCAACCGATCTGTCCCTTCGGGTATTTGTAGATCATCGGTCCAAGTTCGTCATAGAGACGAATCTCATCTTGACGAATGTTCTGATAGATCGCGCTCGTGGCACGACGATGTTCGGACCATTCAATCGCTGAAAGGCTAACGACTTGAAGCGGATTCCCGGTCCACCGTCTCACTACGTCGTGCAACCCGTCGACATTCGAATCCCACTTCTTGATTTGAGCTTCGGACATGACTCTTGTCGCGATAACTTCAGCCCACAATCCCAATGCCGCCATGACCGATTTGCTCTTCCTCGCCTCATTCACTTCAGCCATCGTTGACGGTCGTACGAGTAGTAGGTCAATATCGCTATTGGAGTCCCCTTCGTGCCGAGCCGCCGATCCAAAGACGCAGGCGTACAGGGGTCGAACGTTCCATCTCTCAACCTCTCGAGCCGTCCTCTGCCAAAGGACCGAGCGCAATCTTGCCAATTCAAGAACCACCCCTGCCGCCACGTGTTCTCTGTTCAGGCTGTAAACCCGAGTGTTGCCGAGCTCAGTAACGGTGACGATGCCTTGACCAACCAGTCGACCCAGCGACTTTCGGATCCCGATCTCAGAACCCCGTACGGAATTACCCGCAACCTCCGAGACGGTAAGTGGTTTACCGGCGTCAGAGAGAGCAACCAAGACGGGGCCATCCAACGTTGAAGTAATGGCCATTGACGGGTCTGAGAGGTTCATTATCCTAAAGTATAGGATACTATCCTTTTAGATAGCAACCTATACTTTAGGATATTCCAAATTACCGCAGGGTTTCGAATAGGGAAATTAGCGACGATAGGACTGTCAATCAAGCACGACAACCGTGCTTCCGTGTTCCGATTCGGAGAAATCTCTTTTGTGGCAGAAGCGTGGGACAAAGCGTGGGATTTTGACTTTCAAATTGAAGCAAAGCCCGTTCCCAAGATGCATGGAACGCAGTCCCTGCAGCACAATCACTGCTGGACCGACGAGACAAAGAAGTGACGACAACCCATGCTGTGATGGGAACTCTGCTCGCTTACTGCCCAGAAGGTTTGTCCCATGGAAACAAATTCGGAGTAGGGCCGGTGGGGATCGAGCCCACGATCGAGGAATTATGCGGGGGGAGAGATCCGTCGGAACGGACCGGTGCAGTCAACGTGTAAGTCTATGTACGTGAATGCGGTGTACGCGGATTCAGAGGGAACCATCGAGAAGTCTTTGGACTGGCTCATTTCGTCTGCGCGAGTCACTGATAACGGAGTTGCGTGGGCAGATTCGCGCTCTGCGGAAGAACTACTCCCGACGTTGTATAGCGGTGGAGCCGGTATCGTGATGACCCTCCTTGAAGCGTACCGACACTTCAACGACGACCGCTTTGGGGACATCGCCCTCAGGGCGAGTCGTGAAATAGGTGCCAACATTGAAACGTGGGATGACAGTTCGTTATATTTCGGGCTGACTGGAATGGCCGTGTCTCTACAGTCAGTTCACGAGGTTCTTGGCGACTCTCCCGCGCGAGCAAGTGCGATAAGAGCCTTAGAAGTTGTCCTCGCAGGATTCGACGGCCAGCGCTGGAGCGACGCCTTCGAACTTCTCGCCGGTAATGCGGGAATAGCCCTCGGAGCATTACGCGTCGGCGATATGAATCTGGCCCTGACGGCCGTGACACCATACTTAGAACGGGCGGACGCAACGCCCGCGGGTGTCAACTGGGAAAATCGAGTTGGGACACTCGCCCGCCTCCACCACGTGTCCCACGGCACACTCGGCATTGTGGAGGCTCTCGCCGCGGTCGGAAACGCGACATCTCGACCCGATCTCGTCGAACTAGCTCTCGCGGGCGCAGCTGACGTGATCAGCCGCAACGAAGCTCTGGATGACGGCTTCCTTGTCCCGCACTCTGACCCTCAGCATCGACCAGAGCTAATCGAGCGATACAGCTACGGGTGGTGTCACGGACCCGCCGGCGACGCCCAAGCCTTTCGACTCCTCGGCGCGGTTACGGGAGACCCCAAGTGGATGGAACTCACCGACCGCTGCTGGCAAACACTGATTACGTCGGGTCTGCCTGAACGGTTGCGTCCCGGCTTCTGGGATAACAGTGGCCGCTGCTGCGGAACCGCAGGAGTGCTCGCGTTCGCCAGTGATCGGTACGTCGAGCGAGATCAAAATGGTGACTTCGCCCGCATTCTCGTCGACGATATCTGCAAACGAGCGACTATCGACATCGAGGGCGCGCGCTGGTCGAACTTCGAGCACCGCGTTTCCCCAAGTGACCTCGAGCCAATGACTGGTTGGGCAAAGGGCAACGCAGGCATCATCCGTGAACTACTGCGCTTTGATCGAATTAACGACGGTCGGACGTCTGATTACTTCGTGCCTTGGCCGGATCAGCCTGCGACCGGTCCAAGAACTCTTTGAGAGCGCCAGTCCCATGCAGTGTTCATCGGCGCTTGCGAAACTCCGACGAGTAGGGCCGGTGGGGATCGAACCCGCGACCGAGGGATTATGAGGTGGCTGCAAACGGTCGAACTGGTCCGGTGAGGTCGGATTCATCCGGATTCGAAAGAAAACTTGTCCGGCGGTGTTGGATTCGTCCGGTGGTGTCGGATTGGTATGTGGGATGAAACGTGGGATTTTCTGAATGGGAATCGTCGCGTGCGGGCTCGTTTCGGGGGCCCGAGACAACAGATCTGCTACCGGCCACTTGTGGCTGGGGTGAACTCGACGGGTTCGGACCCGAGACCCGAGGCAACGTGCGACCTGGCCTCGTTTCGTGAATCCAGCAAGTGTGTGAGTCCGATTTCATTGAGGGCCTAAGTCTTGCAATCAATCACATGAGAAACGTGACGTGGCTTATCTTCGAGTCCTTCACTCGGTTGACGACTACTGCGTGCAGATGCGGCGGGTATCCCTCCAGGTTGACACCATCGACGGGCTCCTCGTCGATGACGTAATCGCCGAACTCGATTCGCCTCGGGATCTCCACACGGAGGTCGGGACTGTCACGGAACAAGGGTCCGTAGAACTCACGCATCTGAAGTTCTCCCTCCATCAGGACGTTGCCGTCAGCATCCCTGATCACCGCGTCCGCCGAGTAGCAGGAGAGGAACTCGTCTAAGTTGCGAGCTCGGTATGCAGCAATCTCGCCGTCAATGAGATCGGTCGTAGTGGACATTTTGCTCCTAAGGTCGTGGTGGTTTGGTGGCACTCCGCGCGCCGTTCGCCGCACTTTACCGTGGCCCGCGGATTACGTATTAGAGCACCCGCAAACTGCATTCCTTTCTCTCATTGGTAGGGCAGTTAGTAGGGCCGGTAGGAGTCGAACCCACGAC
>PMTL01000200.1:411-6522 GCA_003168075.1 Acidimicrobiaceae bacterium | reverse complement strand
CCGGTCACCGAGTACAAGTACTCCTCCCAGAGGCGCGCGGCCGCGGGGTTCGGAGCGCCGGAGCTGATGCCCTGGCTGTAGTACTCACCCAACAACACGTCACTCGGAATGACGACCTTCCAACCCGGCACGCTGATGCCGCCGTTCGCCTGGAGGTAGTCCCACCAGATGATGATGTTCGTCGTTCCCTGTTGCGCCGTCGTGGCGTTGGCGATCGTGTTCACGAAGGCACCGTTCTTGTTGAGGGTCGCGAAGAAACTCACGCCCGGGGCGACGTTGCTGAGCGATCCACCGTTGACGACAGAGGCTGCTTCCACCGCAGCCAAGGCCGAGTTCGACGTCAGCGGACTGTTGTTGAGGCCGATCTTGTACCCGTTGGCACCGGTCTCGGTCAACATGGCCTTCAACGACGTGGGACAGACCTTGACGGTCTTCGTGTTGCAACCAATCGCGACGTAGCCGCCGTAGTCATCGAACCAGTCACCACTCTTTTGCTTCAGGCCGGTAGGAATCTCACTCCACGTCGATACTTTGTAGGGAGTCAGCAGTCCTTGGGACTGAGCGGTCACCGCGTAACTCGTACCCACGTCAATGACGTCGGGGGCCGAGGAACGTCCCTTGTCCGACGTCAGAGCTTGGATCTCTTGGGCGCTGGAACCCTCAGGGTTCTCGGAGGTGATCGAGATGCCATACTTCTTTTCGAAACCCTTGATGATGTTGCCGTAGTTCGCCCAGTTATTCGGCAACGCAATGACGTTCAACTTTCCTTCCTTCTTTGCGGCAGCGACCAGTGCTGTCATCGAAGTTGAACCCGTCTTGGTCAGCTGCGTCACCTTCGCCCAGTTCACACTCGTCGCCCCGCTAGCGGCCACCGAACCAGCGGAGATACCAACGGTTACCAAACTGGCAACTGTCGCCCCGGCTACGAGTGCCGTCTTGATCTTCTTCAGTGCCATGAGCACTTCCTCCCTGATTTCGAAGCCACCATTTTGGCCGCTCGGCGAAAGACTATCGGTTCACGGGCCGGTTTGGCAATCGCCGCTCGATGGGCTCGATTTGCGTTCATTAGCTGGTTTTTGCTGACAATCAAAGGTCGCTTCGTGGTGTCGCGGATTGTTTCTCACCATTCGGATGCGCCCACGTCACGCAAAATTCAACCAGGTCATCGTCTTTTATCCCGCGGTGTCACCGAACGTTTACTTCGTCACCTCACCGCGTTCTTCAATTCGACACGAGTACGCAACTTCTGTCAATACGCCAACGGCGTCTGGTCATGGGAGACGATCTCGCGTGGGTTGTGTCAACATTGCAGGGTGACGACTTGGCGACGATCGGACGAGTTGAGCGCATTAGCGACGGCTGACTTCGACGTGGTCGTCATCGGCGCCGGGATGACCGGGGCGGGCGTGGCGCTCGACGCCGCGTCGAGAGGTCTTCGCGTCGCGCTCATCGACCGGGGCGATATTGCCTCGGGCACGAGCTCGAAGTCCTCCAAGATGGTGCACGGCGGACTGCGCTACCTCCAGCAAAGGGAGTTCCGACTGGTATACGAGAATATGCGCGAACGTCAACGACTTCTGCTCAACGCGCCCTACCTCGTCCAACCCCTACCGTTTCTGATTCCTCTCTTTGGCTCCAACGGCGTAGCGTCCAAGGCCGTCGTGAAGGGCTACGCCACGGCGCTGCGGATCTACGACCTCAGTGGAGGCTGGCGGATTGGGCATCGTCATCGTCGCATTACGCGCGACGAGACCCTCGCGCATCTGCCCACGCTGCGCACCGAGCGACTCGTCGCGGGCTTTCTCTACTACGACGCTCGTGGCGATGACGCGCGCGTGGCTCTCATGCTCGCCAAGACCGCATCGCGTCACTTCAACGCCCACGTCGCAAACTACGTTCGCGTCATCGACGTGACGAAGGACGCCCACGGTCGCGTCCAGGGCGTCGCCTGTCGTGATGAGGAAACGAACAACGAGTTCACCATCTCGGCGCGCGCGGTGGTGAACGCGACGGGCGTGTGGGCTGACAACATCTTCGCCATGACCGAACACCAGCCATCGCATCGCATCACGCCCGCCAAGGGAGTGCACGTCAGTGTGGCGCGCGATCGCCTACCCGCGGACGTCGCGGCCGTGCTCCAAGTACCGAACGATCGGCGCAGCATCTTCGTGGTGCCCTTCGAGGACGCGCCCTACACCTACGTCGGCACGACGGACACGGCCTACAGCGATTCGATCGACGACCCCACGTGCAGCGCCGATGACGTTGCGTACTTGCTCGCCGCGGTGAACGCGTCGACGTCGTCGAATCTCACGGTCCACGACGTCACGGGCGTGTGGGCCGGTCTTCGCCCCCTCCTCGCGCCCGAGAAGGGCAGAAAGATCAAAGAGCGTACCGCCGATCTCTCTCGGCGTCATCGCGTCACCGATTCTGGTGACGGCGTGGTCCACGTCACGGGCGGTAAGTGGACGACGTATCGCCAGATGGCCGAAGACGCAGTCGACGCCTTGCGTTCCTACGTACCCGAGTTGGCTGGGGTGCGAACGAAGTCGTTACGTCTCTACGGGGTCAGTGCGTGGCGACCCTCGAACGAACTTGAAGAGCACCTCTATCACCGCTTCGGTGCCGACACTACCAAGGTGCTGGACTTGATCAGCGACGAACCCGCACTCGGCACGTGCCCAATTATGGGCCAGCCCTACATTGGTGCAGAATTCCTCTTCAGCGCGCGCGAGGAGCTGGTCACCTCGCTCGTAGACCTTCTGACGCGTCGAACGCGCGCGCACCTGCACGACGCCCGTGCCACGCTCGGCGCCGCGGAGTCCATCGCCAATATCGTCGCCGAGGAGTTGGGATGGGACGACGCCGAGGTGGTCCATCAAGTCACGGCGTACCGCGAACTCGTCGAACACGAGTTCGGCGCCGCGGGCCTCTCGATCGAGCAGATTGACTAGACACATAGACCACTCAATTGAGTGATGGAACTTCACACACACGACTTCGCGTGACGAAATGACGGCCTGGACCGGCAGGTAGAGAAAAACCTTCGGGCTCGCCTTCGACAACGTCAAGGGTGAGACGCGTCGCCTTCCACACTTCATACTGTCGATGGTCGATGTAGAACAAACTGTCGCCAACGACGCCCAAGAGTACGTCGTGATCGCCGATAATGAATTCACCCACGCGAAAACACATTGGCAGGCTGCCGTCACAGCAGCCCCCCGACTGAAAGAACATGACGGGTCCGCCATCGCTCACCACGTGAGCGATGGCTTCGAGAGCCGCCGGTGTAATGTCGACGCCTGGCGATTCGAGTGAACTCATCATTCGACCCCGACTTAGAAGAAGCCCATCGGCTTGGTGCTGTAACTCACCAGCAAGTTCTTCGTCTGTGAGTAGTGTTCCAGCATCATCTGGTGGTTCTCTCGACCGATACCCGAAATCTTGTAGCCGCCAAAGGCCGCGCCCGCCGGGTACAAGTGATAGCAATTCGTCCACACGCGCCCCGCTTGGATGCCGCGACCCATTCGGTACGCCAGGTTGCCGTCACGCGTCCACACGCCGGCACCCAGGCCGTAGAGCGTGTCGTTCGCTAGCTCGAGCGCTTCGGCTTCGTCCTTAAAGGTCGTCACTGCCAGCACCGGTCCGAAGATCTCCTCTTGGAAGACGCGCATCTTGTTGTCTCCCTTCAGTACGGTGGGCTCGAAGTAGTAGCCGCCCTCGAACTCTCCGCCCACGTTCTTGGCTTTGCCACCAATGAGTACCTGTGCACCCTCGTCCTTGCCGATCTTGACGTAGGACTCGATCTTGTCCAACTGTTGACTCGAGACTTGCGGTCCGATCATCGTCTTNNGCCTTGTCCAAGAAATCGTCGTCGGCATTCATGACGTCCGCGAAGAAGATGTTGGGCGACTTGCCACCAAGTTCGACCGTGGAAGGAATGAGGTTCTCGGCGGCGTACTGCATAATGAGCCGACCAGTGGTGGTTTCGCCGGTGAAGCCAATCTTGGCGATACGAGGACTGGTGGCCAGGGCCTTGCCAATCTCCGCACCGGGACCGGTGACGACGTTGATGACTCCTGGTGGCACAATCCCGTCGAGAAGTTCGGCGAATTTCAGGATTGACCACGGAGTGGGCGACGCTGGCTTGACCACCGTACAGTTTCCCGCCGCGAGAGCCGGGGCGATCTTCCACGCCGCCATGAGCAGCGGAAAGTTGAAGGGGATGATCTGACCCACGACGCCCAGGGGCTCGTGGAAATGAAACGCCACCGTGTCCTTGTCGATCTCGGTCGAACGACCTTCGAGCGAACGGGTGGCGCCGGCAAAGTAGCGGAAGTGATCTACGGCCAGGGGAATATCCGCCGCGAGTGTCTCGCGCACCGGCTTGCCGTTCTCCCAGCTCTCCGCCACCGCCAACATGGTGAGGTTCGCTTCGAGAGCGTCGGCGATCGCGTTCAGCACCTTCGCACGATCGGCGAGTGACGTTTCGCCCCAGGCTTGACGAGCGCGATGCGCCGCGTCCAGAGCCAATTCGACGTCTTCCTTGGTCGAGCGCGCGACCTGGCAGAACGCCCTGCCATCGGCGGGCGACACGTCATCCATGTACTCGCCCTTGACCGGTGGCACCCATTGTCCGCCGATGAAGTTCTCGTATCGGGGCTTGAGCGATACGAGGCTGCCTTCGACTCCCGGGGCGATGAACACCGTAACGTTGTCGGCGGGCTCAGAGTGGGAATCCGTGTCCTTTTCGAGTAGGTCGGTCATAAGTACCTCCAAATTTGCGTGTGGCATTTGCCACCTAGTGGCAGTATGGCGCGTGCTCCTTAAGAGCGTCGGAGTCGAAAGTCCTTAATTCAATTAACACGAAAAAGGGCTTGCGTCCCTGGCAATACAGAGGGGTTTCGCCCAAGAATGAGACGAACAACGTACGAAGCCGAGGCAGCCCACAATGACACCGACGATGCGTGCATGGTCCGTCCCGACGCCCGGGCCTATGGATACGGATCCCCTGGTCCTCGGCGAGCGGAACATACCCATTCCCACATCCGGCCAGTTGCGACTACGCGTGGTGGCGTGCGGGGTTTGTCGCACCGACCTACACGTGGTCGAGGGAGACCTCGCCGTACACCGCGAGAACGTCGTGCCGGGCCACGAGATCGTGGGTGTCGTCGACGAAGTAGGACCAGGTTCCTCGCTCTTTCACAGGGGCGAACGCGTGGGTGCCGCGTGGTTGGCACGCACCTGCGGTAGTTGTCGCTTCTGTCTCTCCCACCACGAGAATCTCTGCCTGCAACCCACCTTTACCGGCTGGGACGTGGATGGTGGATACGCCACGTTCGTCGTCGTGAACGAGGATTTCGTCTATCACCTCCCCGATGGTTTCGACGACGTCGTGGCGGCGCCGTTGCTCTGCGCCGGCATCATCGGCTTTCGCGCACTGCGTCGCACCGCGTTGCCCGCGGGAGGTCGACTCGGAATTTACGGATTCGGCGGCTCCGCGCACCTCACCGCACAAATCGCGATAGCTGAAGGGGCACGGGTCCACGTGATGACTCGATCACCCGAGTCACGCGAACTCGCTGTGACTCTGGGCGCCTCNNTCACCTCTTTCAAGAAAAGACCCTGCGTAGCGTCACGGCAAACACCAGGCAAGATGGCCAGGATTTCCTCGACATCGCTCTGAAGATCGGAATCACCACCTCCGTGCATCAGTATCCGTTCGGCCAAGCCTCCCAAGCACTCAGTGACCTCGCGAATGATCGAATCACGGGGGCTGCGGTCTTGACCGAATTCGACCACTAACTACTCACCCCGTACACCAGCCGCCCTCAACGTTGCGCGCCGGCAAAGCCAATGCCACCGACTCGCGCGTCGGTANNGGATACCAATCGCCGTCACTCACCGCGCCGTCGCCCGCGTCGGTAACGAAATCGGGACTTAATCCCCTTCCCTTCTCTCACGCTGCAGCCCTATTTTTATGAATAATGGAGAAGTCTGAGTGGTTCGATTCGTCTCCGTTGAAGGTGCTCTCGATGGAACACACCCACGTGGTTGGGATATCACTATGAATTCTTGAGAAGGGACGGACGCCATGAAAGCAGCCGTTGT
>PMTL01000200.1:0-303 GCA_003168075.1 Acidimicrobiaceae bacterium | reverse complement strand
CGGGTCGCGGTGCCATGGCTCGGATGCGCGGAGTCACGGGTCTTTCAGTGACCAAAACTGGGGGTACTTCATCAGTCGCAGATTATTAAGGTCGGCCCAAGGATTTGTATCCGCATCCGCATTGTCTCTCAGGATTCAGCGTTGAGCAGACGATTACTACTGACCCGCGTGACACATGCTTAAGACGCAAGGGATCAAGGGTTCGAATTCCCATGCCTCCTCTTCGTGGCATAGACTAGACTGGCGACGCGGTAGGACCTCACAACGGTGGCGCTTGATGGGAACGGCCCTTCTTCGAGACGT
>PMTL01000120.1 GCA_003168075.1 Acidimicrobiaceae bacterium | reverse complement strand
GTCTTGCGGTCGCCGATGATGAGTTCGCGCTGTCCGCGGCCAATGGGCGTCATCGCGTCGATGGCCTTGATGCCGGTCTGCAGGGGTTCGCTCACGGGTTGACGACCAATGATGCCGGGAGCCTGGACCTCCATGCGGCGCTGGCCCGGGTTGACGAGAGGGCCCTTACCGTCGATGGGTTCGCCCAGGGCGTTCACCACGCGCCCGAGTAGCGCGTCGCCGACGGGCATCGACAAGATGCGTCCGGTCGCTCGTACGACCTGCTCTTCCTCGATGCCGTCGACCGAACCCAGGACGACCGAACCAATGGTCTCCTCGTCGAGGTTCATCGCCAGTCCCACGGTACCGTCTTCGAACTCGAGCAACTCGTTCACCTTGGCTGAGGGCAGACCCGACACGCGCGCGATACCGTCACCCACTTCGACGACGCGGCCGACCTGCTCAGCGCCGACGGCGGGGTCGTACTCGGTGACGTGCTTACGCAGGGCGTCAGTAATCTCGTTGGCACTAATGGTGAGCTCAGTCATCACAGTTTCCTTCTCTTAGTCGTTTCGATTCAAAATGGTTTCGTAGAAATGCCCCGACGACACGGAGTCGTGCAGCGCGGCGAGTCGTCCGCGCGTCGATGCATCGAGGCGCACGTCGCCCACTTCAACCAGGACACCACCGAGCAAGTCAGCCTCGTCGGCGATCTGTAGTTCAACGTTCGTTCCTGTCAACGCGACGAGCGAGCGAACCAGGTCGGCCTGCGACGCATCGTCCAGTGGACGAGCGGTGTAGACGCGCGCCACCCGCCAATTTCGCGCCTGGGCGACGTAGTCGACCACGAAGTCCAGGGTTCCGACGACGTCACGGGGACGGCCGCCTTCGATCGTGTAGCGAGCGAGGCGCAGTGACACCGCGTTGACCTTGCCGCTGAGCAACTGGTCCACGAGACCGAGTCGTGAATCGAGCGGCGCATCGCGGTCGAGGAGCACGCGGCGCAGTTCGAGATTATCTTCGATGGTGCGCGCCCAGCGAAAAAGGTCCTCTTCGATTTGAGCGAAGTCGTTGGTGGCGACGTCCTCCAACAAGGCGTCGGCGTAGCCAGCGACGCGCCGGCGTGCGGCCAGCAGTCCGAGGCTGCGTTGGAAGAACGCGCCAGTCTCATCGAGCACCAGCGCGGCTTGGGCGAGCTCACCAATCGCCGGAGCCACTTCCGGCGCCGGAGCGACCACCGCGGCGTACACCGCGACGCGACGGGTTTCGGCGTGCACCTTGCCCGTGAGGATGTCAGAGAACACTTGCCCGCGCACGACGCCCGTGAGCGACGTGTCACTCAACATGCCGCGCAGTTCAGCCTGAGCGAGGACGGCGCGCTCCAGGGACGTGAGTTCTGCGACCACGGTGCTCAACGTTGCCTCGTCCAGGGCAACCAGGAGGGCAGCGGCGTATCCTTCGAGCTTGGGCAGCATGATTAGCGGTTCGATTCCCTCTGGGCTTCAACGTTGAGGGCGGCCACTGCCTCGCGCACGAGGTCCTGGTGAGTGCTCTGGTCCACCTCGCGACCGACGACCTTGGCGACGAGGTCGAACACGATTTCGCCGATCGTGGCCGACGCCTCGTCGATGGCGCGCTGGCGCGCCACGGCGACCTCGGTGTTCGCCAGCGCCACGATGCGCTCGTACTCCACCTGACCACGAGCCCCAGATTCCGTCTTCACCTGATCCGACAGCGCCTGCGCGTTGGCCACGATCTCTCGGGCCAACTCTCGAGCCTCGGTGAGCACCCGCGCCCTCTCGTCACCGGCGGCGGCCGCCGCGGCGCGTGCTTCGTCCGCCGCCTCGAGGGAGGTACGGATCTTGTCCTGGCGAGCTTCAATCATCGCGTTGAGTCTCGGCAAGGCGTACTTGGAGACGACGAGCAAGATGATGATGAAGACCGCGAGCTCGACGAACCACGTCCCGTTGGGGAGGAGGAAGATGGAAGCTGTACTCATGTGGGTTGACCTTCTTTGTTAGGGCGAACTGCGCGGGCGAGCGCTCCTCGCCCGCGACACGAACTACTGCTTCTTGAAGACGTAGACGAAGACGACCATGAACAACAGGTTGATGAAGTACATGGCCTCCACCAGACCCACCGTCAAGAAGAAGTACTGACGCGCCTTGTTCTCAATCTCGGGCTGACGCGCGATCGCCGCGATGGTCTGGCTACCGGCCAGGCCGTCGCCGATCGCCGCACCGATAGCGCCACCGCCGAGGGCGAGGCCGCCACCGACGAGTGCACCGGCGCTTCGTACCGCGTCCGCAATGCTTGTATCTGCCATTTTGTCTTTCCTCCTGGGTTGGGTTAGTGAGAGGCCTGTAGAACGTCGAGGGGTTCGACGTGTGCGTCTTGCGCGTCGTGATGGCTGGTCGCCATGTCGAAGTACAAGACGGAGAGCAACATGAAGATGTACGCCTGGATGGCGCCCAGTAGTCCGTCATCGAACGGCTTCCAAAGAAGCTCGCCGAAGGGGATGACGTAGATGGGCAGCAACGTCGTCATCACGACGATCATCAGGGCCCCCGAGAAGAGGTTGCCGAAGAGACGGAAGGTCATGGTGATGGGCTTGGTGATCTCTTCGATGATATTGATCGGGGTCAGTGCGAGAAAGGGCTGGCCGTAGTGCTTGAAGTAGCCGCCGATGCCCCGAGAGCGTACCGACTCGACGTGCACCCATACGATGACGAAGGCGGCCATGGCCAGGGGCAAGTTGACGTCACTGGTCGGCGCGGGGAAGATGTCGCCCGATTGACCCGGGTGCATGTCGGTGGGCAGGAAGCCAATCCAGTTGCAGATCAAGATGAAGATGAAGAGCGTCACGCCCAGCGGTACGTAGCGCTTCCCGCGCGAGCCCATGGCGGACTCGGCCAGGTTGCCGACGAGGTCGACGGAGATGATCTCCCACAAGACCTGCAGTTTGTTCGGCACTCCGTCCGTGGCCTTTGTCGTCATGCGAAAGACCAGGAACATCATGATTGCCGCGGCCAACAGGGTCGACATGATGATGTCGAGGTCAAAGGTCAATCCCAAAAGTTTGAACGTCGGGTGGACCCCGACTGGAATGCTCTTCGCCGCGTACAGCGTTTTCACTACATGTCCCCCTGGTTCGCCACCACGCTCAAGACGTTGATGACGAAAACGATCTGATAAATCACAAGCCCTGCAACAATACCTATTCCCAGCGCCGCGTCCAGCCACAACGCACCGAGGGCGATGATGGTCATCACGATGAGCCGACTCACGGTTTTGGCGCCCAGCTGTCGGCGAACGGCCTTGGTGTTCTGCTCACCTCTGATCTCGATCTTGGCGACCTGAGAGTCGAGGAAACGGAGGTTGACAATCGCCAGACCCACGCCGATCACGACGCCGAGTCCGGCCAGAGGAGCGATCATCACCGCAATGACAAAGCCCACGGCCCCCGCCGCGATGGCGGAGAGCACGGTACGACGCAGGAGCCGCGGCAACGTTGACGGGGAGAGATTTTCGAGCACGAAGGATGGGGGTTTCTAAAGGAAACGCCGGACTTGCTGAACTACGCTCACCACGGCGGCGACCGTTCCCAACACTATCCCGATTAACAACCCCGCGGGAGCGGTGCCCCACGTACTATCGGCCCAGAGTCCCAGCCCCACGCCGACACCGACGCACGCGGCGATGGTTGTCCCCATCGCCATGAACGCCGCCAGTCCCGGAAGTCCGGAATCATCAGGAGATTCGTCTTCCTCAGGCGGGGGCGGCTCCGGGTCGGCGTCACTCAATGGTTCGCTTCTTCACGCTCGTAGCGGCGACGCTCGATGCGACGCTGGCGCGTCAGGATTGGACTCGACCAGGTGAAGAGCCCGATGACCAGCGCCACGACGGCCAGGGGCACGAAGACGTTGGCGCGGGGCTCGAAGAGCGGGAAGAGCACGAAGCCGCACAACAATGCTGTCCACATCCACAAAATAATGACCGTGCGACGGTGTCCGTGTCCCAAGCGCATCAGACGGTGATGGATGTGGTTCTTGTCGGGCGTGTGAAAGCCCTGCCCGGACGCGGTGCGACGCACGAAGGCCCAGACGGCATCGGTAAGCGGCACTCCGAGGATGAACACGGGGATGAGCAGCGGCGCGAAGAAGAAGAACGTGACGCCGCTCGCCGGTGGGGTACGCCCGCCGATCACCATCGTCGACGCGCTCATGAGCAGACCGAGCATGAGCGCCCCGGCGTCGCCCATGAACAATTTGGCCGGGTGAAAGTTGTCGCGCAAGAACCCGACACAGATCCCGAACGTCACGGCGGCGATCAGCGGGCCCACGTTGGTCGAGGGCAGGAGACCCAGGTCCTCGAGCCGCAGTCCGTAGACGCACAGCGTCCCTGAAGCGATCGCCACGATGCCCCCCGCGAGACCGTCCAAGCCGTCAATGAGATTGACGGCGTTGGAGAGCGCGATGACCCAGACGGCGGTGATCACCGGCAGGATCGTGGGGCCCAGCACGATAAACCCCGCGAAGGGGAGCTTGAGCTGGTACATCGTGCAGCCGCTGAAGTACAGAATTGTCGCCGCCAGCACCTGACCGGCAACCTTGGCCGGCGCACTCATCTCGCGAAAGTCGTCCACCACGCCGACCACGAACATGACGCCGGCGGCGAGCAGCACGCCGATCATCTCGTGCGACGACTCGATGACCGCGCGCGTGGTGGGTAAGACGTAGGCGACGATCAGTGCGACGCAAAAGCCTACGAACATCGCGCCGCCGCCCCCGTAGGGGGTGGTGATCTGGTGGACCTTGCGATCGTCTGGCTGGGCGCTGTAGTTCACCGCCAGGGCGATCTTGCGCGCCGGCGGATTGCACACCAGGGTGATGAGGGCCCCTACGAGGGCAATGATGCCGTAGGTGCCCAGCGAGTTCATGGTTTACCTCGCGAAACTGGCGTAGGGGTTGAAGGTCGCACAGAGCACCGCGACTTCAGCGCGCACCTGCTTGACCGTGGCGTCGTCGTCGCGACCGCGTAGCGCGCGCGCCATGAGCGACGCGACCGTGGCGAAATCGCCCTCCGTGAGGCCCGCGGTGGTCTCGGCGGCGGTGCCCACGCGAAGTCCCGAGGTCACGAACGCGCTACGTGGGTCGTCGGGAATCGTGTTGCGATTGGTAGTGATACCGGCGAGGTCGAGAACTTCTTGGGCCACCTTGCCGGTGAGGTCATCGTCGAACTCGCGCAGGTCCAACAACAGCATGTGGTTCTCGGTGCCTCCCGAGACCATGCGGAAGCCTTCGCTGGCCAAGGCGGCGCCGAAGGCCTTCGCGTTGGCGACGATCTGATCGGTGTAGACCGAGAAGCTCGGCTGGGCGGCCTCGCGAAAGGCCACCGCCTTGGCGGCGATGGCGTGCTCCAATGGTCCGCCCTGCTGGCCGGGAAAGACCGCCATGTCGATGGCCTTGGCGTAGTCGCTCCGGCACACAATCGCGCCGCCGCGCGGACCGCGCAGGGTCTTGTGCGTCGTGAAGGTCACCACGTCGGCGTAGGGCACGGGGTTGGGGTGCGAACCTCCGGCGATGAGTCCGGCGACATGAGCCGAGTCGAACATCAACAACGCCCCGACCTCGTCGGCGATTTCGCGAAAGGGAGCCGGGTCGATGCGACGCGCGTACGCCGTGGCACCCGCCACGATCAATTTGGGCCGGTGCTGCAGGGCCATCTCTCGCACGTTGTCGAAGTCGATCATTTCGCCGGGCGTCGCGGGATCGTCGTTGCGCGGGGTCACGCCGTAGGACACGAAGTGCCAGGCCTTGGAGGTCATCGACGCCGGCGAACCGTGAGTGAGGTGTCCGCCCTGGTCGAGCCGCATGGCGAGTACCGTGTCGCCGGGCTGGAGCAATGCCTGATATACCGCGACGTTGGCGTTCGCTCCCGAGTGCGACTGCACGTTGGCGTGGTCGGCCCCGAAAAGACCGGTGAGGCGACGGCGCGCGAGGTCCTCGATCTCGTCCACGATCTGGTTGCCGCCGTAGTAGCGACGTCCGGGATAGCCCTCGGAATACTTATTGGTGAGGATTGATCCGGTCGCCGCCATCACGGCCGGTGAGGCGAAGTTCTCACTGGCGATCAGCTGCAGGGTGCTGGTCTGGCGGGTCCACTCTTGGGCCAACAGGTCAACGACTTCGTCGTCGTTAGTGATGAAGGCGTCAAAGGGAGAGCTCACGAGGAACCTTTCTGTGCGCTAGGCGCGTTGGTCGAGATGGTCGAGTTTTTGGATACGCGCCAAGTGTTGTCCCGCGCCCAGCTCGGCGCCGAGCCACGCCGCGAGGGCGTCCTGGGCCACCGTCGGGCCGATGAGGCGAGCACCCATGCATACGACATTGGCGTGGTTGTGCTCTCGCGCCAGGCGTGCCGACGTCGCGTCGTGCACCAGTGCGGCGCGGATGCCCGGGACCTTGTTGGCGGCTATCGAGATACCGATTCCTGATCCGCACACCGCCACGCCCAGTTCAGCGTCGCCGTTCGCCACGGCGTGTCCGACCGCCGATCCGAAGTCGGGGTAGTCGACGGAGTCGACGCCGTTGGTCGTGCCGAGGTCGAGCACGTCGTGGCCCCACTCCTGAAGTGTCGCCACCAGGAGGGCCTTGAGTTCATACCCGGCGTGATCCGCTCCGAGCGCGATTTTCATATCCCCACCCTACCTGTCGCGGGTCGGCGATTCTGGTCCGAGGACGGCCTCGAGCTGTGCGGACGTGACGACGCCGCGACGTCGAAGACGCCAACCGTCGGAGCTCAGTACCACGACCGACGACACGGCACCGTCGCACCGTCCCCCGTCGAGGACCCCGGCGATTGGCGCGGCCCACGTCGTAGCGATCACGTCCTCGGCGCTGACGCACGGCGACCGACCGTGTTCATTGGCGCTGGTCACCGCGAGTGGTCCGCACTGCGCGATGATCGCGGCCAATCCCGCGTGACGAGGAGCGCGCAGTCCGAGCGAGTGCTGCGCCCCGACGCGTGACGCCACGTCGGGCGTCGCGTCGACGACGATGGTGAGTGCCCCGGGCCAGAACCGCTCAGCGAGGAGGTTCGCCGCGGCGGGGAAGTCGACTCCCAGCGAGGTGACGTCGCTCACGGAACCCACGAGAACCGGTAGGGCAACGTGGCTCGGGCGACTTTTCACCACGAAGAGTCGGGCCACCGCAACGGGGTCATCGAAACGCGCGGCGACGCCGTAAACCGTGTCGGTCGGAACGGCCACGACCTCGCCGCGACGCAACGCCGCGACGGTCTCGTCGGTGCTGAGGCGTTTCACGAGGGCCGCCTCGCTACGAAGGTACGTGGACGACCGCTCAGGTCGTCAAGGTCACGCACGTGCACGTAGCCATAGTCCTTCGCCAGTTCGATGAGCGGCGCTCGCTGCTCCTCGCCGTGTTCCATCACCAAGGATCCTCCGGGGCGCAGCCACCCGAGTGACTCACGCACGATGAGGTCAAGGTCTCCAAATCCCACGACGCCGCCCTCATCGGTGGACACGAGTGCGCCCAGTGGCTCGTAACGCAAGACGGGGTCCAACGTCTGCATCTCCGACGCACCCACGTAGGGAGGATTGGCGACCACCAGATCGACGCGACCGCGCAGCGACGAGTCGAGCGCATCGAACCATGACGACGCGACGAAGGACACCGCGTGCAAGTGGTGCTTTCGCGCATTGGCCCTCGCCACGTCGAGAGCGTCGGTGGATTCATCGAGCGCCACCAGCGTCGCGGCCACCCCTCGGACGCGTAACTCGTCGAGTAGCGAGAGTCCGATGGCGCCAGATCCGCATCCCAAGTCAACCAGGAGTGGCGCCAATGACGCCGCAGCCGCGAGCTCGCCGAGGGCCACATCGACCAGCCCTTCGGTTTCGGGCCGCGGGATGAGAACGCGAGGGTCCACGTCGAGGTCGAGTGAACGAAACGGCCAATGACCAATGATGTACTGCAGTGGCTCGCCGTCCAGTCGGCGCTGGGCGGCGCCTCGTAGGACTGTTAGCGAGTCGGGGTCACCCCCGGGTAGGAACTCCTCCACCAGCCATCGCGCCTCGCGCCGATCGAGGCCGAGCCCGACCAGCTCGGCGACGGGGTCGTGGTTAGCGTCCGTCACTCTCGGCCAGTTGGCGCGCTCGTTGATCGGCCATGAGCGCGTCAATGTAGGGATCGAGGTCTCCGGCGAGGACGGCGTCGAGGGTGTAGTTGGTGAGGTTGATGCGGTGATCGGTCACGCGGTTCTCTTTGAAGTTATAGGTCCGGATTTTCTCGCTACGCCCTCCCCCGCCGAGCTGGGAGCGCTTGAGGTCGCCCAATTCATCGGCCTGAGCGTCCTGGGCCGCCTTGAGCAGGCGAGAACGCAGGACGATCAGCGCCTTGGCCCGGTTTTGGATCTGGCTCTTCTCGTCCTGCATCGAGACCACGATTCCGGTCGGCAGGTGCGTAATGCGCACCGCAGAGTCCGTGGTGTTGACGCTCTGGCCGCCAGGACCCGATGAGCGGTACACGTCGATTTTGAGATCACTCGGGTCGATGGCGACATCGACCTCTTCGGCCTCGGGCAGCACCGACACGGTCGCCGACGAAGTGTGAACCCGGCCCTTGGCCTCGGTCACCGGCACCCGCTGCACGCGATGAACGCCTGCTTCGTGAGCGAGGCGGGTCCAGGAGTCGTCACCCTTGATCAGATACGTGGCCTCGTCGAGTCCGCCGTGGTCGGACTCGCGCTCTTGGACGACTTCGAGCTTCCAGCCGCGCAACGCCGCGTAGCGTCGGTACATTTCCGCGAGGTCGCCGGCGAAGAGATTCGCCTCCTCGCCACCTTCGGCGCCGCGAATCTCGAGGATGACGTTACGTCCCTCGTTGGGATCGCGCGGCAAGAGCAATGTCTCGAGGACGGACTCGAAGTCAGAGAGGCGCGCCTCGGCGGTATTGACTTCCTCGCGCCAGAGCTCGCGGTCGTCACCGGTGGTCTCGTTGAACATCTCGCGCGCCGTCGCCAAGTCGTCCCGGGCGGACTTGACGTCAGTCCACGCCACATTGATCTCGGCGAGTTCCTTATGGCGACGCGAGAGGTCGCGCAGACGCGCCAAATCCGAGGCAACATCGGGTTGCGCGAGAGCCGTCTCAACGGATCGAAGTTCGTCTTCGAGGCTGGTAAGAGTGTCGTCGAGAGAGCGCACGAAAGGTGGCGGCTCGCCGGCTTACGCCTTGGGAGCGCGCGCCTTGTTGGTCTTTTGCGCGTAGCGACGCTGGAAGCGCTCGACGCGCCCACCGGTGTCGACCAACTTCTGCTTACCCGTGAAGAAGGGGTGGCACTCATTGCACAGTTCCACTTTGATCTCAGCCTTCGTCGACTTGGTCGTAAAGGTGTTCCCACACGAGCAGGTCACGTGTGCGTCGATGTAGTTGGGGTGAATGGCAGTCTTCATGGGTGCTCCTTGGTGCGAAGGACGAGTTTAGCGGAAAATCAGCTAGTCGGTGCGGGGCCCCGGGCGATCTCGGCCAGGAACTCGTCGTTGGAACGGGTGGACTTGAGTTTGTCGATCAACAGCTCCAGACCGGCGGCCTCGCGGCCCTCGGAGGCCAGGCCGTTGAGGACGCGGCGCAACTTCCACACTTGGGGCAGGACGTCACGTTCGAAGAGCAGCTCTTCGTGACGGGTCGAGGACCCGTTGACGTCGATTGCGGGGTAGAGGCGACGTTCGGCCAGACGGCGGTCGAGCTTGAGCTCCATGTTGCCCGTTCCCTTGAATTCCTCGAAGATGACCTCATCCATCTTGGATCCGGTCTCCACGAGGGCCGTAGCGAGAATCGTGAGCGAACCACCCTCTTCGATGTTGCGAGCGGCACCGAAGAACTTCTTGGGCGGGTAGAGGGCTCCAGAGTCCACACCACCGGACATGATGCGTCCTGTCGCCGGAGCGGCCAGGTTGTAGGCGCGCGCCAAACGAGTGATGCCGTCAAGAATAATGACGACGTCACGGCCCTGCTCGACGAGGCGCTTGGCACGCTCGATGCAGAGTTCGGCGACGTGGGTGTGCTCCTCGGCCGGGCGGTCGAAGGTGGAGGCAATGACCTCACCGCTCACGCTGCGACGCATGTCGGTCACTTCTTCGGGGCGCTCGTCCACCAGCAGCACCATGAGGTGCACTTCGGGATTGTTGGCCTCGATCGACTGGGCGATCTGCTTCATGATCGTCGTCTTGCCGGCCTTCGGTGGCGAGACGATGAGTCCGCGCTGGCCCTTACCAATCGGGGCGAGCAGGTCCACGATGCGCGGCGTCAGGTCGGATCGGCCCTCGAGGGAGGCGAGCTTGAGCTTCTCGTCGGGTAACAACGGGGTCAGGTCCTCGAAGCGCGGGCGCAGACGCGCCACTTCGGGGTCGAAACCCGCGACGGTGTCCACGCGCAACAACGCCGGATACTTCTCATTCGAGGCCGCGGGACGGTACCCACCGGCGACCACGTCACCCTTACGCAGGTAGTAGCGACGTACTTGGTTGATCGAGACGTACACGTCATTGGGTGACGCGTGGAATCCCTTGGTACGAAGAAATCCGTAGCCATCTTCACGCAGGTCGAGCAGACCCTCGATCTCGACGAGCTCGCCGTTGTAGGGCTGGTCGGCATTGGGCATAGCCTCACCGAAGCGCTCGCGGCCGCTGGCGTTGCCATTACCGCTGGCATTGCGATTGCGGCGATTGCGGCGATTGCGTCCGCCGGGCTCATTGGCGAAGTCGCGGGGCTGGCGTTCGCGGGGCTGGTTGCCCTGACGATTACTTGGTGCGTCATTGTTCGAGCTCTCCGAGGAGCCAGGAGGCGCCTGCACGGACGAGCCATCGCTCAAGTTCGTCGTCGAGCCATTGGATGAAGCGTTGGAAGAACCATTCGATGAACCGTTGGACTCCGCCGACACGACCTTGCGGGGGCTCGGTGTCACGGGGGCGTCCGACGAGACTCCTGGAGTCGACGGCGCGTCGCCGCCGAACTCGTTGACCAGCGACTCGAAGTCATCGTCGGGGGTTGCGACGGTGCGACGCGAGCGCACCGCACGCGAGGCGGGCTTGGTGTCGTAGTCGGCACTCGATGGAGTGCCCATAATGGTTTCGATCAACGTCGCCTTGGAGGCGCGCGCCGAGACATCGGCGCCGGTGAGCTTGGCAATAGCCTGAAGGTCCTCGCGTGACTTGGTCTCTAAGTCGGAACGATCGGGCGTGGTGGGCTTCACAGCCATACATAAATCCTTTCTCGCCACACACACGCAAAAGTTCGTGGGTGGTGAAAAAACGGGAAACGTCGTAAGTGGAAGAGTTCCGCACATCGGCGAACGGCCAGACGTGAACGACAAACTCCATTGTAGTCGACCCGCGAGCGAATGCAAGCCTTTAACTGAGTTCGCCCATCAAAGCGCTCAGCGTGGCGTCAACAACCATCGGCATCTCGCTCGTCGATACTGCGGTATCGGGGTCCTTGAGGCCGTTGCCGGTCAGCACGCAGACCACCGTCGAGGCCGCCGGGACGCCGAATTTCAATATCCCCGCTACCGACGCGGCCGACGCCGGCTCACAGAAGATGGACTCGTAACGCGCCACGTAGCGGTAGGCGTCGAGGATCTCGTCGTCGGTCACCGCGCGAATGTCGCCCAGGGACTCGTGGATCACCTCGAGCGCGGGTATCCAACTCGCGGGGTTGCCAATTCGAATGGCCGTCGCGATGGTTTCGGGGTTCGCCACCGGGTGTCCGAGAACGATCGGCGCGGCGCCGGCCGCTTGAAATCCCCACATCTTGGGCAACTTCGTCGCGTGTCCGGCGAAGTGATACTCAGTGAAACCCCGCCAGTAGGCGGTGATATTGCCGGCATTGCCCACCGGAATGGCGAGGATGTCGGGGGCGTTGCCCAGCACGTCAACAATCTCGTACGCGCCCGTCTTTTGGCCCTCGATGCGATCGGGGTTGATCGAGTTGACGATGGTAATCGGCAGGTGCTTGGTGAGTTCTCGCGCCAAGTCGAGGGCCTGGTCGAAGTTGCCGCGAATCTGCAGAACCTTGGCGCCGTAGACGATGGCCTGGGCCAATTTACCCATCGCGATCTTGCCCTCGGGAACGAGAACGACACAGTCCATGCCGGCTTTGGCGGCGTAGGCGGCGGCGGCGGCCGACGTGTTGCCCGTCGATCCACATATGACGGTTTTCGCCCCCTGGGCCTTGGCCTTGGTGATGGCCATAGTCATGCCGCGGTCCTTGAAGGAGCCCGAAGGGTTGAGACCCTCGTACTTGAGCCACACGTTGGCCCCGACACGCTCCGAGAGACGCTCGGCAAAGAGTAGGGGCGTATTGCCCTCTTGGAGGGTCACGATTTCGTCGACCCCCTCGAGGTCGAGCCACTGCCCGTATTCCTGGAGCAATCCGTTCCAACCCCTCACGCGCCACCTCCGTCAACGACACGAATACACGCGCCAATGGAATCCACCGCCGCCAAGTGGTCGAGCTCTTCCATCGTCGAGGCAACGTCACGCCCAACTGCCTCGTGCGTCAAGAAGGAGAGCCGCGCCTCCTGGCCGAAGCCGGATTGCTCCATGGACTGGATCGACACGCTGTGACGACCAAACACGCCCGCCACTTGGGCGAGCACGCCGGGCTCGTCACGCACGTCAATGCTTAGGTAGAAGACGCTGGCGATGTCTCCAGCGTCAACGCTCGCCAGGCGGTCGTCCACGGTGAAGGGCACGTCGTGACGACCGCTCACGCGATTTCGCGCCGCGTGCAGCACGTCGCCCATCACCGCGGTGGCCGTGGGTTGTCCCCCGGCGCCCAGGCCCAGCCACATCAGAGGACCGCTCTTGTCGCCCTCGATGAACACCGCGTTCATGGCCCCGTGAACCGCAGCCAGAGGGTGCTCGACGGAAATCAGCACGGGATGGGTGCGTCGAGAAATGCCGTTGTCTCCCACCCGTTCCACGACGCCGATGAGTTTGATGACGTACCCGGCGCGGCCGGCGAACTCGACGTCGACTGAACGCACCGCGCTGATGCCCTCGCGCGAGATGGGATCACCCCGCAACGAGGTGCCAATTGCCAGCGACGAGAGGATCTGCACCTTGGCTGCGGCGTCGAAGGCCTCGACGTCGGCGGTCGGATCGGCTTCGGCGTAGCCGAGAGCCTGGGCTTCTTTGAGGGCCTCGCCGTAGTCGCGGCCCTCACTGGTCATCTGGGACAAGATGAAGTTCGTCGTCCCGTTGACGATGCC
>PMTL01000234.1:185-14370 GCA_003168075.1 Acidimicrobiaceae bacterium | reverse complement strand
ATCAACCACTCCATCATCGAGAGGATGACCTCGCACGGCGGACACGCCGAGATACGCAGTGTGGTCGGTACGGGTACCGAAGTGCACCTTTCGATGGCGCGCGCCGCACTACCGGCATGAGCCAACCCCGGGTTTTTCTGGTCGACGACCACGAGCTGATCCGTTCGGGAATCCGTGCTGAGATCTCCAAGCTCGTGGACATCGTTGGCGAAGCCGACGAGGTTCACGCGGCCATTGAGTTGATCCTCGAACGCCTCCCTGACGTCGTGCTGCTCGACGTGCACATGCCCGACGGCGGAGGCCTCGCCGTCCTCCAGGCGGTCCTGGCTCGAACCGCGACGGTACGATTTCTCGCCCTGTCGGTGTCCGACGCGGCCGACGACGTCATCAGTGTCGTGCGCGCCGGGGCGAGGGGCTACGTCACGAAGAACATCCTGGGGCCCGCCCTCGTGGACTCGATCTACCGGGTCCACGACGGCGACGTCGTCTTCTCGCCGCGCCTCGCGGGGTTCGTCCTGGACGCCTTCTCCTCGGACGCGGGCGCTCCCGCGCCCCGCGGCGTTGACCCCGACCTCGAACAACTCACGCCTCGTGAGCGCCAAGTACTTCGCCTCATCGCGCGGGGCTACGCCTACCGTGACATCGCCACCGAGCTCGACATCTCGGTGAAGACCGTCGAAAGCCACGTGTCGTCGGTACTGCGCAAGCTCCAGCTCTCGAATCGTCACCAGCTGACGAACTGGGCCGCCGAGCGCAGGCTCTCCTAATGACATATCGCGGCCCCGGCATTCGCCGAGGCCGCGATGTTGAGTCGCCGTTTGATCAGCTCGCTACGATTCCCTCCGAGGCCACCGGCAGGTTGAAGAGAGTCTCGACTGGCGTCAATGATCCGGTGATGCCGACACCGAACACGTCAATCGTTCCCGATCCACCGCTTTCGACGTAGAGGAAGTTACCGTCGGGCGAGACCGCGGAGTCGGTGGTTCCCGCGTGAGCGGTGGCGGCCGTGGCGTCGACGAGCACCGGAGCACTACCGACACCCTCGGTGAACGAACTGACCGTGCCGCTGCCGGCGTTGTCGCCGAAGAAGAAGCCCTTGGACGACGAGATCCAGCACAACGCCTGGGCGCCGTCGCCCGCGGAACCCAGTGACGTCAGAGTGCCGTCAGCGTTCACGCGGTAGATACTCACGTTCGAATCCAACGCCTCAACGGCGACGAGGTTACCCGCGTTGTCGAAGTTGAAGGCGAAGGGCACGGGACTGTTCGCGGCGGTGGTGACCGGTGTCGCACCGAGGGCGCCCCAGCCCGACACCGAGAAGACCTCAAAGGAGTCGGTCGAGTGCTTCGTCGTGACAATCAGGTGCGCCCCGTCGGGGGTATAGCCGACTTGTCCCGCGCCTTGCAGATAGAAGGGCGGTGTGGTGTTGGTCAGACCCAGCGAGCGCGTCTGCGCTGACAGGGGTACCAGTCGGTGGTCGTCCCAACGAAACTCCGCGACGCTGCCGGCACCGCCGGCGTTGAGCACCGCGACCAGGTCACCGTAGGAGGCGACTGAATTGGGGAACGTTCCGCCACTGGGTAGCTGCTCTTGAAAGTTCAAACGTGCGCCGTCCACGGAGAAGACCGAGATCGAGTTGCTGCCGGGGTTGGTCGCGATGAGCTCCTGACCGCCATTAACCAGGGCGAGTCCACTCTGGCTGGCGAGCGGGTCCGCCGTGGCGCCCGAGGCCACCGCGCCCAAGCCGAACGTGAGATATGTGCGTCCATACGAGATTGTTCCGTCACTCGCGCGCAGGTAGCTGATCACGCTGTTGGCACTGACCGAATCAGTTTCGACGAACAGCGCGTGGCGTTCCTCGTGGCGCGATGACGCGCCGGCGGCGCTCACGGTGACAAGTCCGACTCCCATGACCAGTGAGAGCGCGGCGGCGGCGCGAAGTATTGAGTTCTTCTTCATTTGTTTCTCCTTCAGCTCGGCAGAGTTGCCAATAAAACAGTCACCCCGCGCACGACGCCGTTACACAAACTTTCTGCAGATGGGGCCACGGTCGGGCTGTGGCCCGCCACATGCCCGAACCCTTCGCGAGGCTGGCCCCGTGATCACCTTGCTGCGCCCACTCCCTTTTTTCTTAAACCTGTCGCCACGACGACCGAAGGACCCGTAGAATCCCGACGTATCCACGCTCTCGGGTCCGTCGTCACCGGTGGTGCGTCGCGCGGTCGTAGTGTCAATAGCACGACCGCTCCCCGTTACTTCATCGTCTCGGGTGAGGGGTCACTCGTCGTTTGACCGCGCTGTGGCCTACTCGAAGCAAAGGAATGATGTGAGCACATCTATCGACCGCGCCAACTACAAGGTCACCTTCGGAGTACTGGTGCTCGGCGTCTCGGCCTACGCGCTTCTGCAGTCACTGGTCATCCCGGCCCTCACCACCATCCAGAGCTCCATGCACACCACGCAGAACACGGTCACCTGGGTCGTCACCGCGTACCTGCTCTCGGCGTCGATCTTTACCCCCGTGATGGGTCGAATCGGCGACATCCTGGGCAAGGAGCACGTCATGGTCGCCACGCTCATCGCCCTGTCTCTCGGCTCGATCATCGCCGGCGTGGCCCACACGGTCACCGTGCTCATCATCGGCCGCGCGGTCCAAGGAATCGGCGGTGGCGTCATGCCCCTCGCCTTTGGCATCATCCGCGACGAGTTTCCGCGTGAGAAACTCGCCTCGGCCATCGGGACCATCGCCGCCATGACCGCCGTGGGCGGTGGGGCGGGGCTCATCGTGGCCGGTCCGATCCTCGAACACCTGGGCCTGCATTGGCTTTTTTGGATCCCCTTCTTCATGACAACAATCGCGGCAGTCCTCACCTACTTTCTGGTGCCCGAGTCGCCCGAACGTTCCCCCGGACGCATCTCGATCTCGGCGGTACTTTTGCTGTCGGCGTGGCTGGTGGCCCTATTGGTCGCGGTCTCCGAGGCCCCGACCTGGGGCTGGTTCGCCACCAAGACCCTGGTTCTCGGAGCCCTCGGCATCGTGTTGCTGGTGGCGTGGGTCGTCGTGGAACTTAATGTCGATGACCCGGTGGTGGATATGAAGATGATGCGTATCCCCGCGGTGTGGACCAACAATCTGGTCGCGTTTTTGTTTGGCATTGGAATGTACTCGGTGATGGCCTTCCTCCCGGAGTTCGTTCAGACGTCGCGCACCACCGGGTACGGATTCTCCGCCAGCACCGTCGCCTCAGGAATATTCCTCATCCCCCTCACGGTCGGGATGTTCTTCGTCGGCCTCTACTCGGGCAAGATCGCTAATCGCTTCGGCTCTAAGGCCGCGGTCGTCGTCGGATCGGCCATCTCCGGCGCCGGCTACGTCGTCCTGGCCGTCGCACACGCCCAGGCCTGGGAGATCTATGTCGCCAGCGCCCTGCTCGGCATCGGGCTGGGACTGGCCTTCTCGGCCATGTCCAATCTCATCGTTCGCGCCGTACCGGCGAACCAGACCGGTGTCGCCAGCGGCATGAACGCCAATATCCGCACGATCGGTGGCGCCGTGGGCGCCGGCGTGATGTCGAGCATCGTCACCAGCAAGATGCTGGCGTCGGGGGCGCCGGCGGAGTCGGGCTACACCCACGGCTTCATCTTTCTGGCTGGCTGCACCGTGCTGGCCGTCGTCGCCGCCGTCTTCATCCCGGCGACGACACCCGATCACGAAGAGCATCTGAACCACGCCGAACTCGCCATGGTGCCCGGCGGTACCTTGACCGAGGGTTAGTCGCCCGAACGCTCCGAGCGCGGGCTGCGAATAGTGCGCAGGGCGTCGCCGGCGCTCGGGTGCATTGCGAAGGCGTTGAGCACCGCGGTGGCCCCGAGCACCGAGAGCAGCACGAAGGCAATGCGGTACGCGCTCTGGGAGGTGGCCGGGTTGGTGTGGCTAAGTGAACTGCCCACCCGCAACGCCACCACGCCCACCGAGGCGGCGAAGCCCGCGGCCATTTGCTGCACCGTGGCGGCGAGGGTTGTGCCGTGGGCCATGTGCTCCTCGTCCACGTCGCTGTAGACCAGGGTCATCAGCCCGGAGTACCCGATGGAACGCACAACGCCGTTGACGAAGGCGACCAGGGCAATCAGCCAGACCGCCGTTGAAGCGTCGAAGAGCGCGAAAGTCGCCATCGTCAGAGTCACCGCTGACGTGGCGGCGAGGATGACGCGGCGATACCCGAAACGATTGAGCAGCGGAGTCGTGGACGGCTTCGCCGCGATGTTGCCGATAAAGACGAAGAGCACAATCGTCCCGCTGCGGATCGGACTCCATCCAAAGCGGTCCTGGAACATGAGGGGCAAGATCAGCGGGACCGAACCCACGACCATGGTGAAGGGAACAATCCCGCGCAGCGACTGCGCGAACGTCGTCACGCGCAGCACCCGAAGATCGAGGAACGGACTGGGTTGTCGCAGTAAGTAGGCCACTGCGGCGCCAAGAACGAGAAGTGAGAGCGCCAGGTCGAGCGCCACGCTGACCCACGACGAGTTCAGCTCCCCCGCCACAAAGGCGCTGTAGACCAAACCGCCGAGTCCGGTACCGGCGAGAAGCATGCCGCGCCAATCAAGGGGACTGGTCTCTCGGGCCTGACGCGTCGAGGGCGCCATGAGCAACGCCCCAGCGATGAAGGCCGCGAGTCCGAGGGGCACGTTGGGCAAGAACAGCCACCGCCAGCTGCCGTAGGTCACGATGATTCCGCCGACGAGAGGCGCCAGTGCGGGAGCCAGCAGTGCCGGCCAGACGATGTAGGCGACCAACCGCATGATGTCGGTCTTATGGGCATTGGCGAGCACCACGATTCGCCCCACCGGCACCATCAACGCCGCCCCCACCCCCTGGAGCGAGCGCGCCAACACCAGCTCGGTCAGGTTCGAACACATCGCGCACAGCAGCGACGACAAAGTGAAAACAGCTATCGCCGTCAAGAACAATCGACGTTCACCGAGTCGCGATATCAGCCAGTTACCCACCGGGATGACCACCGCAAAGGTGATGAGGTACGTCGCAATCAACAGGCCGATCCCGGTCGACGAGGCGTGCAACGCGGCGCGTAACTTCGGCGCAGCGGTCGTGACGATGGTGCCGTCCAAGTTCTCCATGAAGTAGCACGACGCCACCAGCAGTGCGATACGGCGTCGATAGGAATCGATCACTCAGCAAGTCCGATCCGGCGCCGAGGGGAGACGCCCACCTAGGAACGATAATCCTGCACCGCAAGGACCTGGCCATCGCGCTGGACCTGGCGACTCAGACCGGTAGCAAGCTACCCGTCGCTTCGCTGGCGGCGTCCTTCGAGGACGAACTCATCGCCCAGGGCTACGGCGACGACGACATCTCGGCACTGGCACGAAGTATCCGCCAACGTTCTGGCCTCTAGGCAACGCCGAGTCGACGCTCAGCGAGTCGGATTCGAAGTACCGCAGCCGCGTGTCGTCACAAGATGACGTACGACGTCATCGAGAGCGAACCCATGGTGCAGCCCTCAACGAAGGCGACCGGTGTCCTCGCGTCAGCCGACGCCAGGCCCGCCAGATACGCCAAGGGCAAGAAGTGATCCGGCGTCGGTACCGCCAATCGGTAGTCGTCACTCTGCGCGAGCGTGCCCAGCATGCTGGGATCGCTCGACAGGATGGCGCGTGCGTCGTCGTCGAATCGTTGCGCCCAATCGAAGCCCTGATCCTGGGCGCGCCACTCAATGGCGCGCAAGTTGTGCACCACGTTGCCACTCGCCAGAATCAAGACACCCTCGTCGCGCAGGGGCGCGAGTCGAGCCCCTAGGTCGATGTGATACTCGACGGGTTGCGAGGCGTCGATCGCGAGTTGCACGACGGGCACGTCGGCGTCGGGGAACATGTGCGCGAGAACCGACCACGTCCCGTGGTCGATACCCCAGGTCTCGTCGTCGAGCCCCACCCACACGGGGTCCACTATTTCTCCGACGTGCTGGGCCAACTGGGAATCACCGGGGGCGGGGTACTGGAAGTCAAAGAGTTCCTGGGGGAAACCGTAAAAGTCGTGGATCACCCGGGGTTCGGACATGGAGGTCACCGCAGTGGCGTTGATATACCAGTGTGCGGAAATCGCGAGGACCGCCGACGGCTTCTCTAGGGATGTAGCGAATGCCGCCCACGAGTCGGTGAAGCGGTTGTCCTCGAGCGCGTTCATCGGACTGCCATGACCGATAAAGACGGCGGGCATCGTAGCCATGAGTCCTCCTGGCGGGTAGTTGATACGTCTACCAGTATAGCGTGATTAGATGAAATTTCAACAGAAGGCGACTACGATGGTGCGGTGACAACCCCCGCGAAGTGGCTCAGCGCCGAACAACTCCGCGCGTGGAAGGGGCTGTCGCTGATGCAACTACAACTCCAAGCACGGCTGGGCCGGCGCCTCGCAGAACACGGCCTGTCCTACCAGGACTACTTAGTTTTGGCGACGCTGTCAGACCAGCCCGACGGCCGCCGACGAGTGGTCGAACTCAGCGACGAACTGGGCTGGGAGAAGAGTCGGCTCTCGCACCACATCACGCGCATGTGCGAGAGAGGACTCGTGAACAAAGTGCCCTGCCCGAGCGACCAACGTGGCATCTTCGTCATACTCACCGACGAGGGGCGCTCGACGTTGTCTCTCGCCGCGCCGGACCACGTCGACGACGTCCAGCGATACTTCTTTCGCCACCTCTCGACGAGCCAGGTCGCCACGCTCGCTCGGATCGCCGACACCGTACTCGAGAACCTCGCGGCCGACGCACTCGACGCCTAGACACGTCCGACGGGGTCATGACGGCGCCGCGTCGCCTGCGTAGGCTGAGTCCTATGACCATGACGCCCGAGATTCGCAACGCCCTCAGCGCCGGACGATTGGGGCATCTGAGCACCCTCAACCCCGACGGGAGCCCCCAGGTCTCCGCGGTGTGGGTCGGCGTCGAGGGCGAGGACGTCGTCATCGGACACCTCATGGGCGGAGCCAAAGTACGCAATATTGCCCGCGACCCTCGCGTCGCACTGACCGTCGAAGTGGCCGGAGCCAATCCGATCGGCATGACGAATTACCTCATCGTCTACGGACGCGCCCACCTCGTCGAGGGCGGCGCACCCGAGTTGCTCCAGCGACTCGCCGAGGTGTACGTCGGGTCGGGCGTGACGTTCCCCCCGATGCCCAATCCCCCGGCCGGTCACGTCATTCACATCACCCCCGAACGATTCGGGGGCGTGGGGCCCTGGTCCGATTGACGCAATTGAACGACGCGCTCTACTTCTTCGCGGTGATCTTCTCGTTGTGCAACGTCGGGCCCGTCGCAGCGAAACCGTAGGAGCCGGCAAAGACTGCGCTGAACTTGTAGAGCCCGGCGCGGCTCGTCTTGACGGTGCAGTGAGCGGCCGACTTGAGAGCGCTCAGCTTCTTGAGAGTCGCGGTGCATGATTGTGATCTCGCCGACAGGGTGACCGTCCCGGTGGGCGCCGACGCCGCCGACACCGTCACCGAGACCACCGTACGGCCGACCACGCTCTGCGCCAGCGTTGCCCGAGTGAAACTGATCTTGGTCCTGTCGGTGGAAATCGTCAGGCGGTAGGCGTGACTCGCGTCGACGGCGACGCAACTGCTCACGCTGGCGCACGACAGACCGTGCAGAGCCCCGCGTCCTGAGGACACGGAACTCTTCAGCCACTTCGAACCGTTGTAGATGTACGCACCCCCGAAGAGGTCGCTGGCGACACAGAAGTACGTCGCGCCGCAACTCACCGCGTAGAGCCCCAGGGGCGAGATCTTGACCTCGGAACTCCACTTGACGCCGTTATAGGTGTACGCGTGCCCCGAAAGGTCGATGGCGACACAGAAGCTCATCGACGTGCACGACACGGCCCACAGGAGTTGTGACGTGCTTGTCGGGACGCGCGGACCCAGGTACCACTGCGCGCCTCGGGACACGTAGGAGTTGCCGCTGGAGTCGATCGCGATGCAGTTGGACTGACCCGCCGGACACGACACGTCGGTCGCGATCGCGTTCGTCGGTATCTTGGGGAGATAACCCCCCACCAGACCCGAGGAGCGACCCTCGGGCGACAGGTACTCGCACGAGTTCGAGCAACTGATGGCGTACGTAAGTCCCACGGTGTTCGTCGACGGAGTCCACGCCGACGTCGAGGAGTGCAAGTCGAACGCGCCGTAATCTCCGAAGATTCCGGCGCAGAGCAACGTCGTATACGGGTGCGCGGACGCCCCACAGCGAATCTCGTGCGCACCCAGTGGCTCGGTCGTGATGACCTTGGGTGTCGACCACGTTCCCCCGCGATAGGTCATTGCCTCGCCGGCGGAGTCCACGGCGATGCAGTACGTGGCACTGGCGCAGCTAACTGAATTCAACGTGTGCGGCGGGTCAAACACCGTCGTCGCGGGCGCAAAGGATGGTACGCCTTTGACGCCGAGCGAGATCGTGATGGAGTAGCCGTTGAAGTCGACGGCCTGGCACGCAGCGCCCGCGGCCAGCAAATAACACGACAGCCCGTTGATCTGCGAGGGAGAGGAGAACGTACCGGGAGTCGACCAGGTGGAGAAGGGTACCGGTGAGGACACTGCCTGGGCGTTGGTGTCGTTTGCGAAACACGTCGTCGCAGTGCACGACACCTGCACCCCGAATGCGCCCACCGGAAAGGGCGTCACGGTCGTCCACGTGGTGCCGATGAGCGTGCTGACTTGATTCGAGCCCGAGCCCACGACGCAACTGACTGATGACACGCACGAAATCGAATCGGCGCTGAAACCCTTGGTGGTCGGATCAATCTGCACCGTCGAGTGAGTAAAGGTGATCGTCGGGCTCGTCGCCAGGGTGAACGTGGTGACGTTTCCGCCCACGTCAGAAGCGAGGCACACATTGGTCGACGTGCACGACACGGAAGAAAAGGCACTGGCGTCGGTCGGCCCCAGATTTACCGAGTCGAACGTCCAGACGCCGTCGTAATAGTAATAGTCGATCGGGGCGAAAGTCGACGTGTCCCCCACGGCCACGCAGAAACTCGCCGAGGAGCACGACACACTGCTCATCGAGAGTCCGTCCAATTGGTCAAAGACGGTCGGGGCGCCCCAGGTGCCGTTGTTCATCACCACGTACTGGCCCACCGAGTCAGTGGCCACGCAAAATGTCGAGGTCGGGCACGCTACGGCAACGAGGGGGTTGGTTCCATCGATGGTCACAGGCACAGTCCACGATGTTCCGTTGAAGTAGCTGACCGCGCCCGTGTGATCAACGGCCGCACAGAATGTCGACGTGGGACACGACACCGCGTCCACACCGCCGCCCGAGCCAGTCAGGGTGGTGCCCTTGGTCCACGTCGCCTTGGTCGTGGGGGTCGAAACGGCGGTGGCCGCCGATGCGGTACCGAGGCCGACACTGCTCAGAATCGGGAGGCACACGAGTGCGGCGAGCACAACTCGCCAACGCGTACCGAGCAACAACGAGTGACGACCGGCGATGCGCATGAAAACTCCCAGTATGAAAAGCGACTTACGAACGAGCCTAACGGGCCACCCGACGCGGATTTTCTTAGTGCCATTCAGTACCGAGGACCGGTCGATCACGAGAATGGAGACCACATTCCTCGCGATCAGTGGCCGGCCAGCCGGGAGGCGTCTCGGGCGACGAAATGAGGCGGGGATAGTCTGTTTTCGTGAACTGGCGAGAGATGGGTGCGGTGCGTCCTCGCGTGCAGATATCTCCTCGCAGCGCCTTCTGCGTGGTTCTGGCGCTGGCCTTCGTCTCGCTCGCCTGTTGGTCCTTCGCCAGCCCACTGATCGCGGCGCCCGACGAACAAGCCCACGTTCTTCACGCCTACGCACTTGATCACGGACAACTCGGCTCATCCACGACGCCGCCGAGCAAAATTCTCGTCAATGTCTCCGTGCCGACGTCGCTCTACTACTCGGCGATTTATCCCATCTGCTGGCACATGCACGCAGATATTGCCGCGACGTGCTCGGCCCCGTGGCCCACCAGTGAAAAACCAGCGACCATTCCTATTTACGTTGATCACTACCCGCCGCTGTATTACCTCTTCGTCGGTACCGCGTCCTACGTGTCCCAAGAGCGCAGCGGGATCTATATGATGCGCCTGATCAGCGGCCTGATGGGCGCGCTGATGTTGGCCGTGGCCGCGTACGCCATCGCGCGATGGAGTCGACGGCGCGCCATGTACCTCGGGCTGTACGTCGCACTCGCCCCCGAGGCCTACTTCCTCTCATCCTCCGTCAACCCCGCTGGATTCGAGATCATGACCGCCATCTGTCTGTGGACACTCGTCGCGATATTCGCCCTGGAGCAACGCGAGGATCCGCCGAAGGGTCTGGTCGTGCTGCTCGGGGTGGTCGCGTCGGTCTTCGTACTCATCCGTGGGTTGTCCCCACTCTGGCTCGCCCTCGCGGGCGCGAGTTTGGTCATCCTCGTGGGACCACAAATGCTCTTCGAGCAGATCAAGCGACGTCGTGATGTGCAAATCGCTACTGGCGGCATCGTCGTGGCGACGTTGGCGGCCGCGACGTGGATCTTCACGCAAGGTACCCTCGACATCCTGCCGGTGGGCGCCGCCGTGCCAAAGACGGACTCGACGCTCCAGGTTCTGCGCATCGTGTCGGATTACATCCAGGGCTGGCTACGAGAAACCGTGGGCATCCTCGGCTGGCTCGACACCGAACTTCCTTCTGTCGTGTACCAGTCGTGGTACGTCATCGTGCTCGGTGTCCTCATCGTGGCCCTCGTACGCGGCTCGTGGCGCGAACGTCTCGTCGTCGCCGGGCTCTCGGCTCTGGTAGTTATCATCCCCGTCGCCCTCGTCACGCGCCAGGCCAAGGTCCTCGGAGTGGTCTGGCAGGGACGCGACACGATGCCGCTCGCGGTGGGGGCGGTGATCATGGCCGTGGCCATCGGCGGAGGTGCTCGGACGTCGCTGGGTGCACGTCGGGTCGTCCAGTCAATTGACCCGGCGCTGCGCCGACGCATCACCAAGATCACGATGTTGGGCGTCGTCGCAATCTTGGCAATCGCCAATATGTTGTCGTTCTACACCAACATGCGCCGGTACGCAGTCGGTCGCTATGGCCCGAAATTCTTCTTCTTGCACAACCAGGGGTGGTCGCCGCCCACGGGCCAAGTCGTGACTTTGCTGGTCTACGGTCTCGTGACGACAGCATTCGCCGGTGCCCTGATGGTGTGGATGTGGTTTTCGGGGGGCCCGAGTGAGTCAATCTGACCATCGCACTACGAATTCGCTAATCGGCGTGGTTCGGTAAGATGCACCAGGTACTTCTGGCCACCCTGGGCGATACCTACAAAGAAATGAGAGGCGTAGACGATGTCTGATGCATATTCGTCGGAGCCCGTCTCGACGACCCACCAGGCGCGCACGCTTCGCAGCAACGAAGTCACCGTTCTTCGAGAAATCGTCAAGATCTACGAACTCGAGGCGGCCAATAACGAGATCGTCGCCGCTCAGTTCCGTCAGATCACCGATTCACGGCTCTACCCCCTCGCCGTGCTCGTTTTGAAAGTCGCCAACGTCATCGAGCGCTGGGTGCGGCGAATCCTGCGTCGCCCTCCCATGGCGTCGCAATTCACCGGCCCACCGCCCGCGCCGACCCCCGAACCCGCGCCCGTACCTGCGGTCGACCCCCGACTGATCCTGGTGGGTCTCGAAGAAGAGCCCGACGAGGCCAATATGCCCATGGTCGGTTCCGAGGAGTTCGAGATCGTCACGACCAAGCCGCAGAGCCCTCGAATGATCAAGTTCAAGCGCGGCTGGGTCATCTTGAAGCACTCGATCAAGGTTGCCCTCATCGGCAATGGTCGTGGTCGAACCAGCCCCCGCCTCGAGGCCAATCCCTATTTCGCCTGGACGCTGGCGTACCGACTCGAAAACGACCACGTTCGCAACCACCTCAAGCGCCGCATCTCGCTAATCAGCCCCCAACCATTGCTCAGCATCGTGATGGCTACCTACAACACGGACCACGGATTCTTACGCGAGGCGATCGACTCGGTGCTCGACCAGTACTACGAGAACTTTGAACTGCTCGTCGCCGACGACTGTTCACCCGACGCCGAGGTGCGCGCCATCGTCGAGGAGTACGCCGCCCAGGACCCGCGCGTGCGCCTCGTACGCCGCGACACCAACGGTGGAATCTCGGCCGCAACCAACTCCGCGATCGCCGAAGCCAAGGGTGACTGGCTGGTCTTCATGGACCACGACGATACGATNNGTCGCGCACGCCCTGCTGCACGTCGTGCTCGCGATGCAAGAGCACCCGCAGGCGACGTTGATCTACTCCGACGAAGACAAGATCAACGAAGCCAACGAGCCCTTCATGCCGTACTTCAAGAGCGACTTCGACCCGTTGCTGCTCCTCGGCCAGAACTACGTCTGTCACCTCACGACCGTTCGGCGTGAGCTCGTCAGCCAATTGGGCGGACTACGCAGCGAGTTCGACGGCTCCCAGGACTGGGACCTGGTACTGCGCGTCAGCGAGCTCGTGAATCGCAGCAGTATCATCCACATCCCGCACGTTCTGTATCACTGGCGCAGCCACTCGGGCTCGACGTCACTATCCTCCGCGGCCAAGCCCTGGGCACTCGACGCGGGGCGACGCGCCGTCAGCGACGCTCTCGAACGTCGCGGAGTCAGCGCCGAGGTACGCAAGGTCGGCGCGACTGGTTTCGCGCGCGTCGTTTACGCACTGCCGGAAAACCCGCCACTCGTGTCGGTCCTCATCCCCACCCGCGACGGTAAGTACCTGGGCGACTGCCTACAATCGTTGCTCGACAAGACCACGTACCCGAACTACGAAGTGGTGGTCATCGACAACGGCTCGGTCAAGCCCTTCACCCAGGCGATGTTCCACGTCCTGAGCGACAAGATCAGGGTCGTGCGCGACGACAGCCCCTTCAATTACTCGGCGCTACACAATCACGCCGTTCCCGAGTGCAAGGGCGACGTCTTGTTGTTGCTCAACGACGACACCGAGATCATTGACGGCGAGTGGATGACCCACATGATCGCCCAGTTACTCCAGCCCGGCGTCGGCGCGGTGGGCGCCAAGTTGCTGTACCCCGACGGTCGCATCCAGCACGCGGGTGTCCTNNGATACGGGCTACTTCGGCCGCACGGTGTTGGCCTCGGAGTACCAGGCAGTGACCGCGGCCTGCCTGGCGGTGCATCGCCACATCTGGGAGGCGGTCGGCGGACTCGACGAGAATCTCAAGGTCGCCTTCAACGACATCGACTTCTGTTTGCGCGTGCAGGCGACCGGCAACAAGGTGACGTACACGCCCCTGGCTCAACTGTTGCACTACGAATCAGTATCACGCGGCAGCGACCAGCACGGCGAGAAGTACGTCCGTTTCATCAACGAAGTCCTCACCGTGCGCGACCGTTGGGGACTGGAGATCGCGCGCGACCCGTACTACAACCCGAATCTTTCTCTCAATCACGGACTATTCCAGTTGGCGTACCCCCCCAGGACCTCTCCCTGGTACACCGGTATCGAATAGTCCCCTAGGACGACTTCGTCGCCCAGTAGTTCTCGTTGGCCTTGGCGGCACTCACGACCTCGACAGTCTCGAAGCCGGGCGCCATCGACGCCGCCGAACCCGCCATCACCTGGTGGTGCTCGATGTTGAGTAGGCGAATCCAACTTTGCTGTCCCATGGTGAGAGAAATGAAGCACGCGAGCTCCACGAGCTCCTCTTCGCTGAAGTGCTCGTGGAGACGACGCCAAAAAGTGTCGTCGGGGTCGAGGCGCCAGGTAATCGCTTCGGCGTAGGACAGCGCGGCGCGTTCACGTGGCGAGTACACGCCCGAGGTCTCGAAGTTCATGAGTGCGTCGAGTTTTCCCTCGCTGACCCCGGCCTCACGCGCCGCGCCGCTGCGCTGGTTGCCGCAGTACTCGCNNGCTCCTTGATCGCGTGTTCCACCACTCCGTGGCGAAAGAGCTTGTCCCAGGCGTCAGCGAACGCCCAAAATGCCCCGGGTGAGTGCGCGCGCACCGCCGAGCTCTCGGGCCGCGGCGTGCCTTCAGCGGCGCACCGTTCCATGATGAGCATCATCTCGTTGTCCATCTTCTCGAGTGGAAAATACGAAATCCTCTGTGGACGCTCCG
>PMTL01000234.1:0-154 GCA_003168075.1 Acidimicrobiaceae bacterium | reverse complement strand
TCCTCGGGCAACAAGACGGCGTGAGTGGGACGCATCGCCTCGACGAATTCTCGCTCGTGACTCACCGCCACGATGGTGCCCTTCCACTGGCCCATCATCTCGCCCAGCGCCAATACGCTCGCCGGATCCAAGTTGTTCGTCGGTTCGTCGAGCA
>PMTL01000094.1 GCA_003168075.1 Acidimicrobiaceae bacterium | reverse complement strand
TAGGTGGTGCCGTGCTCGCAGGTGAAGTCGCTCATGTTCTCGATGACCCCGGCCACCCGCAGGTAGCCCCGGCGCGCCATGTCGGCCGCCCGGGCCGCCACCTTCTGGGCCGCCAGCGGTGGCGTCGTGACTACGAGGAGCTCGGTACGGGGCAGCAGGCGGGCCAGGCCCATCTGGACGTCGCCCGTCCCGGGAGGGAGGTCGATGAGGAGGTAGTCGAGATCGCCCCAGTGGGCGTCCTGCAGGAATTGCTGCACGGCTCGCGTCAGGACGAGCCCGCGCCACATGATCGCCTGCTCCTCGTCGGCCAGGAACCCCATCGACAGCACGCGGACGGTGCCTGATCCGATGGCACGCTCGAGCGGGACCATCTTCCCCGCCCTCGCCTCGACGTCACCCTCCATGCCCAGCAGCCGGGGGACCGAGAAGCCCCAGATATCGGCATCGAGGACCCCGACGACGAGGCCGCGGGAGGCCAGGGCGACCGCCAGATTGACCGTGACCGACGACTTGCCGACGCCGCCCTTGCCCGAGGCGATGGCCAGGACCCGTGTCGAGGGGGCGATCGCCGTCTCGGGAGCGTCCTCGCGGGCCTTCCAGCGCGCTCGCGCCATCACCGCTGCCCGCTCCTCGGCCCCCATGGTCGCCACCTGCACGTCGACCGTGCGCACCCAGTCGAGGGACCGCACGTGGTTGACCACGTCCTGTTCGATCTGGCCACGCAACGGGCAGGAGGCGATGGTCAATGCCACGTCGACGATGACGTTGCCGCCTTCGACGATGACGGCCCGGACCATGCCGAGATCGACGATGGTGTCGCCCAGCTCGGGGTCGACTACCGCCCGCAGCCGGTCCAGGACTTCCTCCTCGCGGGGGTCCCGCGGGGCCTCCCCCGGCGGAGGCGTCGATGCGGCGGGAGGCGTCATGACCAAATTGTACCTGCGTGGAGGGGAATTCCGACCCTGGCCCGCTTGGGTGCTGGGCTCCGCCGGGCGCCGGTAACATGGTGCCGTTCGTGGTGCACCGTGTGCCTCGAGCGGTCGGCCGCCAGGCGTACGGCGCAATGAGGAGGATCCAGTGACGACGATGTCCACTTCCGTCAACATCGGGAAGAAGCCGGCACCGGTGACGCTTAGCGACGGTGCCTCGGCCAAGGTCGCTGAATTGCTGGCTCAGGAAGAGGGCGAGGAGCTCGCGCTGCGAGTCGCCGTCAAGCCCGGCGGTTGCTCGGGTTACAGCTACGAGATGTTCTTCGACACCGAGGTCATGCCCGACGACGTCGTACGCGAGTTCGGCTCCGTGCGGGTCGTAGTGGATTCGGCCTCGGCCGAGTTGTTGACCGGCTCGACGCTCGAGTACAGCGACGGCCTGCAGGGTGCCGGGTTCAACATCATCAACCCCAACGCCACCCGCACCTGCGGATGCGGCTCCTCCTTCAGCTGAGCTCGCGACACCCCGCCTCCTGAGCGGAACCGGCACCACTCCCGAGCAACCCCCGAGTTCTGGCGTGTCCGCGCCTACGTCGGTCGCGTTCGTCCTCAACGGGGACCCGGTCGCGGTGGAGGACGGGGTCACCCTGCTCGATGCACTGCGCGAGGACCTCGGCTGTCGTTCCGTCAAGGACGGCTGTAGCCCGCAGGGTCAGTGCGGCTGCTGCACGGTGTGGGTCGACGGGGCGCCCCGCGTGGCGTGCGTGACCCCCGCCCGTCGCATCGCCGGCCGCCAGGTCACGACCCTCGAGGGAACACCGGGGGTATTGCGCGATCGCTGGGCGGCCGCGTTCGTGCAGCACGGTGCGAGCCAGTGCGGGTTCTGCACACCCGGCATCGTCCTCCGGCTCGCCGCGCTCGAAGGGACAGATGGGAAGCCGCCACCGGCGCGCCGGGACATCGAGTCAGCCCTACGCGCGCACCTGTGCCGGTGCACGGGGTGGCAGTCCATTGTCGAGGCCGCGTGCAGCGCCCTGGGCGTCGACGGTGCGGCGCCTCCGTCTTCGGGTGACCCCCGGAACCCGGTCCTGGCGGCCTGGCGCGCCCAGATCGAAGGGCCGGCGTTTCAGACCTCGGGGCCCGAGGTGGTGCTCGGCGGCGGCGGGTTCGCCGACGACTCGGCACCGCCCGACGCAAGGGTCCAGCTCGGGGCCGATGGAGCACTCACCTCCAGCCTCCGCGCCGCCCGGGCCAGGAGCGGGCGCGTTCAGGGGCGCAACAGCACCGTGCCGCTGTCGCATCCGGTCGAGGTGCCGGAGGGCGAGTGGGCCCTGACGCTGCAGACGTCCTGGCTCGAGCCCGCCTACGTCGAGCCCGACGCCAGCTGGGCCCGTCCGGGCCAGGCGCCGGCCTCCCCTCTGGCCAACGGTGGCGCGTTCGGGGGCAAGCGCCGCAGTCCGGTACCCGAGGCAGCGCGGGAGCGGGCTGACGCCACGGGCGAGGCCGTCCGCCTGCTGTGGCGGCGTGAGGACGTCGTGCGCCGCGGGCCTAAGCGCCCACCTCTGGCAGTGGCGCTGCGAGCGGATGGCAGCGGCGTCGTCCGCGTCGGCCGCACGGAGAATGCGACCGATCTCGAACCGTTGGTGGCCCGCGTGCAGGCCTCCAGCCCCAGTGTGGCGGTCGAACTGGTCGACGTCATCGGGCCTCCTGTCTCCCCCGACCTGCGTGGCGCAGGTTGGGCGGAGGTTCTCGCCGCGCGCGCCGCGCTGGCTGCGCCGGACAAGGTCTCGGGCTTCGGCGAGGTGCAGGTCGCGGTGCCCGGCGCGGGCAGCGCCCGTGTCGAGCTACATCTTGACGACGCGACACGCGGTTGGGTCGAGGTCGACATGTGGGCCGGCGAGATCCTCTGTCCTGTGACGCTGCGCTCCTACGCACTCGGCGCCGTGCACCAGGCGCTCGGCATGGTGTGGAGCGAGGGGATCGCCCTCGACGGTGCGGGTGAGCCCGTCGACCTGACCATCCGGTCGTTCGGCATCCTCGGAGCACGTGACATGCCGGACGTCACCGTCCGGCTCCACGAAGAGGACGGCCAGCCCGTGAACGGGTCTGACGCCGTGTTCGTGGCCACCCTGGCAGCGGCATGGGTCGCCGAGGGCCTGCCCGGACGCTGGCCGACCCGGCGCGATGCCGTACGGGCGCCGACTCGTGACGTGGCAGCATCGAACGGCTGAGAGGAGCGTGCATGAGTCCTGCCATAGGTCCCTATTCCCCCGTCCGCCGTGTCGGCGACTGGGTCATCACCTCGGGTCAGGTCGGCTTGGCCACCGACAGCGCGGGGACGGCGAGTCTGGTCGAAGGTGGGACCGTGGCCGAGCTCCGGCAGGTGCTGCAGAACGTGACCGAGGTGCTCGGCACCGAGGGGGCGACGCTCTCTGACGTCGTGAAGACGACGGTGTTCCTTCTTGACATGTCCGAGTTCGCCGCCGTGAACGAGGTCTGGGTCGAGTACTTCACCGAGAATCGGCCGACGCGATCGGCGGTCGCGGTCGCGGCGCTCCCGATCGGCGCCCGGATCGAGGTCGAAGCCTGGGCCTACGCCCCGCTGCGCTGAGCGGACGACGTCGATGCCGGCGCCGCCGTGCCCGAGGCGCCGTTGCGTTGGGCGACGCCCGGGTGCCAGGCCACCTGCCCGAAGCGGTACCCGACTGAACGGACGGTCTGGATCAAGTGGGCGTGCTCTTCGCCGAGCTTCGCCCGCAGGCGACGGATGTGCACGTCGACCGTGCGCGCGCCGCCGTAGTACTCGTACCCCCATACTCGACTGAGTAGTGTCTCGCGGGTGAAGACCCGGTTCGGGTTCGTCGCCAGGAAGCGCAGCAGTTCGTACTCCATGTAGGTGAGGTCCATGACGCGCCCGGCGATGGTGGCCTGGTAGGTCTCTAAGTTCATCGAGAGTCCACCGTGGTCGATGCGCGGTGCGACGGTGTCGTTGCCCGAACGGCGCAGGCGGTGGCGCAGGCGCGTCGCCAATTCGCTGACGTCAAAGGGCCCGACGACGAAGTCGTCGAAGAGGTCTTCGCGGAACGTCAGATCATCGAGCTGGTAGTGATCGAGCAACAAGATCACCGGGCCGCTCGCGCGCTCACGACTGCGCAACTGGCGACAGAGGTTCATAGCCTCAGTGAAGGGGAACGCGGAGGCGTTGATGACCGCGCCGGCGAAACCATCAGTGGGCTCAAGGGCCGAGATCTCATTGAGGCGACCGGTAGCCGCGACGACGGGCGTGACGCCCGTGACGTCACAGGCCTTGCGGATCGGCCCTTCGCACGAGGGAACGCAGAGGACGACGTCGGTCACAGGAGGGGGAGGTACCTTTCGAGTTCATAGGGTGTCACCTGGGCGCGGTACGCGTCCCATTCAGAACGCTTGTTGCGCAGGAACCACTCCACCTGATGGGCACCGATTGTTTCGAGGAGCAGCTCCGACGTCGACATGAGGTCAACGGCCTCGCCGAGTGACTGGGGCAGTGCGGCGACGCGCTCGCCCTCCTTGGGCAGTTCGTAGTCGCCGTTCACGCCGCGCAGGCCCGCGGCCAGAATGACGGCGAAGGCCAGGTAGGGATTCGCCGCGGGGTCCGGTGAACGGTACTCCAGACGCGTGGAGTCAACGCGCGCGGGCTTCACGGAGGGAACCCGCACCAGGGCCGCCGCGTTGTAGCGAGCCCACTCGACGCCGACCGGTGCCTCGGCGCCGGGCATCAGACGCTTGTAGGAGTTGACCCACTGGTTGGTGATGGCGGTGATCTCGGGAGCGTGGAACAGCAACCCGGCCATGAATTTCGTCGCCACGTCACTGAGACCGTAGGGACCGCCGCCGATGAAGGCGTTCTGGTCGTCGTGCCACAAGGAGAGGTGCGTATGCATGCCCGATCCCTGTACGCCCACCAGGGGCTTGGGCATGAAGCTGGCGGACACGCCCACTTGGCGCGCGAGTTCCTTCACCACGTGGCGCACCGTCATCACGGTGTCGGCCATCGTCAGGGCGTCGGTGTAGCGCAAGTCGATCTCGTGCTGGCCCGGAGCGTCTTCGTGCTGGGCGTGCTCGACGCCAATACCCATCTCCTCGAGGGTCAGCACGGTGCGCCGTCGCAGTTGGCTGGCGACGTCGTCAGTCGTGAGGTCGAAGTAGCTGCCGCGATCGATGGGCTCGGGCCGGCCGGTCTCGGCGAGCGAAGAGAAGTAGAAGAACTCGATCTCCGGAGCAACGTAGAAGTTGTAACCCTGAACCCTCGCCCCGTCCAAGACCCGGCGCAACTGCTGGCGTGGGCACCCGTCAAAGGGCGTTCCGTCAATATTGACGATGTCACAGAACACCCGCGCGATGCCGGTGCCCTCTTCGTACCACGGGAGCAATTGGAACGTCGTGAGGTCGGGCCGGGCCAGTACGTCGGATTCGCTCGTGCGCGAGAAGCCGTCGATGGAGGAGCCGTCGAAGGTCATGCCCTGGTCGAGGGCGTCCTCGAGTTCGGCGGGGGTGACGTGGAACGCCTTGTGGCGACCGAGCACGTCGGTGAACCACAGCTGCACGAAGCGAACACCCCGTTCTTCCACGGTGCGAAGTACGTATTGGGCCTGGCTTTGCATATGAGTCATTCTCGCACCTTCTTCGAGTTGCGCCAAAGTGAAAGAAAGAGAAGACCCGCCACCACACCGGTGGCGGGTCTTCTCCGTGGTTCTCCCTGGGGGGATTACTTCGCGGCGACGGCCTTCTTGACGGGGGCCTTCTTCGCCACGACCTTTTTGGCGACGACTTTCTTGACCGGAGCCTTCTTCGCCACGACCTTTTTGGCGACGGCCTTTTTGGCCGGAGCCTTGGCGGCCGCGGCGCCGCACACCGTCTCCACCATCAGGCGCGCGACGACGTAGGGGTCGATATTGGCGTTGGGACGACGGTCCTCGAAGTAGCCCTTCTTGTCACGCGCGACGGCGCCGGGGATGCGTACCGACGCACCACGGTCCGACACGCCGTAAAAGAACTTGGAGTAGTGCGCCGTCTCGTGCTCACCCGTCAAACGGTCCTCGAGACCGACGCCGTAGTTGGAGATGTGCTCCTTGACGCGAGTTCCAATCGCCTCGCAGCCAGCAATGATAGCGTCCCAGCCGCCCTCGGCGCGCATCTGCTTGGTGGAGAAGTTGGTGTGCGCTCCCGCACCATTCCAGTCACCCTTGACTGGCTTGGCGTCAAAGGAGACGTCGACGTCGAACTCCTCGGCGATGCGCTTGAGCAACCAGCGCGCGACCCACATCTGGTCACCAATCGCCAGCGTGTCGAGCACGCCGAGCTGGAACTCCCACTGACCCATCATCACTTCGGCGTTGGTTCCTTCGATTCCAATACCGGCCTCGATGCAGGCGAGCGTGTGGGCTTCGACGATGTCACGGCCGGGCATCTTCGATCCGCCGACGCCGCAGTAGTACGGACCCTGGGGAGCCGGGAAGCCGTCTTCGGGCCAGCCGTAGGGTCGGCCGTCCTGGAAGAAGGTGTACTCCTGCTCGATGCCGAATTTTGGCTCAAAACTGGCGTATTTCTTCGCGGCGAGCGCCGCCGCGTGACGGGTGTTGGTCGGGTGTGGCGTCATGTCCGCGTTGAGTACTTCACACATGACGAGGATGTCCTTGGGTCCACGCAGTGGGTCCTTGCAGGTATACACCGGCACGAGAACGCAGTCGGAGAAGTGGCCGGTGGCCTGGTTGGTGGACGATCCGTCGAAGCCCCAAATGACTGGCTTCTTGCCGTCGGCGATGATGCGCGTCTTGGAGCGCAGTTCTCGAGTCGGTTCGGATCCGTCAATCCAGATGTATTCAGCCTGATACGACATAATCGCTCCTTACCAAAGTCGACGCGTGGTGCACGCGACACTCCAGTTTGCCGGAGGGCAACATAGCCGCACCCCCCGTTCTGTTAACCCTGTGTAAACCTTCGCCTTCGGGACTTTGTGACGCCACCGGTAGGCTCCCTTTGTGCCCGTCCTTCGCATCGCTCTGGCCCAGATGAATTCCGTGGTGGGAGGACTCAGCCAGAACGTCGAGACCCTGCACCGCCTGCGCACCCAAGCCGCTTCGGTCGGTGCGTCACTGGTAATCTCGCCCGAGCTGGCTCTGACGGGCTACCCTCCTGAAGATCTCCTGCTCAAGGAGGGTTTTTGCGACTCGGCGCGCCGGGCACTCGAGGAGCTGGCCCTCGCGCAGAACCTGCCCGCGTTGCTGGTGGGAACCGTCGTCGCAGAGGGCGATGACGTGGTGCTCGCCCCCTCGATGGACGGACGCGACGTGACCCGCTTAATGAACGACGGACGCGTTGTTTCGCCGCATATCGCCAACGCCCTCGTGGCGCTCTCGTCTCGCGGCGTCGGCCCCATCGCCACCAAGCGACTCCTGCCCAACTACGACGTCTTCGATGAGCAGCGCTACTTTCACCCCGGACTGGGGCCGAGCACGATTATCAACATCGACGGCGTCGCCGTGGGGATGCTCATTTGTGAAGACGTGTGGACCTTTCAGGGTCCCGCCGCGGAACTGGCGGACGAGGGGGCGACGTTGATCGTGGTGGCGAACGCCTCGCCCTTTGCCCGGGGGCGTCGCGACGACCGCGAGGCGATGCTGCGCGAGCGCGCCTACGAGACCGGGTGCGCCATTGCCTACGTGAACCTCGTTGGCGGACAAGATGAACTGGTCTTTGACGGCCAGAGCGTCGTCGTCGACGCCAACGGCCGAGTGCTCGCGCGCGCGACGGCGTTTCAAGAAGAGCTCCTCGTCGTCGAGGTCGACCTGCGCGGTTCCTCCGCCGGGGTCGTGCTCGACACCGTGTACGCCCGCGACGAGCGCGCGGCGATGGCCGCGCACGCCAATCACGTCGCCGAGCCGGCCTCGGACGTGGCCGAGATTTATGACGCCCTCGTGATGGGCACGCGTGATTACCTACGAAAGAACGGTTTTCGCTCGGCCATCTTGGGCTTGTCGGGTGGCATCGATTCGTCTCTCGTGGCGGCCATCGCCGTCGACGCCGTGGGCGCGCGGGCGGTGCACGGCTACGCGATGCCCTCTCGTTACTCCTCGGAGCACTCGGTGCGCGACGCGTATGAACTCGCGCGCCGACTCGACATCGACATCGACACCATCGCGATTGAAGCGGCGCACTCCACGGTCATGACGATGCTCGAAGAGACGCTCGGCGTCGAACTTGCCGGGCTCACCGAGGAGAACCTGCAGTCGCGGATCCGTGGCGTGCTCTTGATGGCGGTATCGAACCAGACCGGCGCCATCGTGCTGACGACCGGGAACAAGTCCGAGATGGCGACGGGGTACTCGACGCTCTACGGCGACTCGGCCGGCGGGTTCGCGGTCATCAAGGACGTGCCCAAGACGCTGGTCTATGAACTCTGTCGCTACCGCAACGAGCGCGCCCTCTCCCAGGGAGACCCCGAACCAATTCCCATGGAGGTGTTGGTGAAGGCGCCCTCGGCGGAACTTCGACCCGACCAGCGCGACGACCAGTCGCTGCCGCCCTACGACCAACTCGACCCGTTACTCGAGCTCTACGTCGAAGACGACGCCACCGCCCAGGAGATGATCGACGCCGGACACGACGAGACGCTGGTACTGCGCATCACGCGCCTGGTGGACGCCAGTGAGTACAAGCGTCGCCAAATGCCGCCGGGGGTGCGCATCTCCAAAAAGGCCTTCGGCCGCGACCGGCGAATGCCTATCACCAACGCCTTTCGCCCGGAGACGCCGTGAGCGATTGGCCCGCCGGCCAGCACCTGGGCTCGATCTACGACGCGCTCTACTTATCCCTGGGCGAGGGCGCGTCGCGCGCGCACCGCGACGCCTTCGTGGTGCGTCTGCACTACGCGAGTCGAGCCTTTGGCGCGCTGGCGCTCGAACTGCGCGAGGTGCAGGCAAACGCGAGCGCCGACACCGCACCCGACGCCCTGGTGTACGCGGTGATGGCGAATTCTCTGGCCGAAGACGACTCGGGAGCGCTGGCCCTATACGCGCTGGCGATGGTGGTGGGGCCACGGTTGTTGGTGACCCTGCGCGACTACCTCGAGAGCGAAGTGAATGTGACGCGTCGAAAGATCCTGAGTCACGGATCTGACCAGGTGGTGAGTGAGATCCGAGCTGTGGGAACCACCGTCGCGAACGAGGAGCCTCTCGACGACCCGGCCTGGGCCGACGCGGCGCGGGCGATTGTGGACACGCTCGACGCTGCAGGTATGGCCGAAAGTCTTGGTCAGCGACCCTAAAGAGGCGAACTGGTTGCGCTCCTCCGTATAACTAGTACTGCCGGAATTCCCCGGTACGAATCAAGGAGCGCCATGGCCAAGGACCGCGTAGATCGCGACGACGAAGACCTCGTTCGACTGTACCTCTCAGACATCGGTCAGTACACCCTGTTGACCAAGGACGACGAGGTCCACTTGGCCCAGACGATCGAGGAGGGCCGCGAGGCCAAGGCCGAGCTCGACGCCGCCGAGACCGACAAGAAGATCAAGCTCACCCCCACCAAAAAGCAGGCGCTGAAGCGCGCCGTGCACCGCGGCGACCAGGCCGAGCGTGACTTCGTGCAGTCCAACCTGCGCCTCGTCGTGTCCATCGCCAAGAAGTACCAGGCGTCGGGCTTGCCGCTGCTCGACCTCATCCAGGAGGGCAACCTCGGTCTGATGCACGCCGTCGAGAAGTTCGACTGGCGCAAGGGTTTCAAGTTCTCCACGTACGCCACCTGGTGGATCCGCCAAGCCATCACCCGCGGTATCGCCAACACCGGACGCACCATCCGCCTGCCGGTGCACGCGGGCGACACCCTCGCGCGCGTGCAGAAGGCGCAGTCACGCTTGGAGCTCAAGTTCGGCCGCCCGCCGACCATCAAGGAACTCTGTGACGAGTGCGAGATGCCCGAGGACAAGTTGATCGAGGCACTGCGTTTCCGCTCCGAGCCGATTTCACTGTCGGAGCCGTTGCGTGAAGACGGCGACGCCGAACTGGGCGACGTGGTCGAGGACCGTTCAGCCGAGTCACCCTTTGACGTGGCGGCGGTGAAAATGATGCCCGCCGCGATTGAGAAGTTGCTCCAGCCCCTGGATGAGCGTGAGCAGAAGATCCTACGGATGCGTTTTGGACTCGACGGTGCCGGAGAGATCCGTACCCTCGAAGACGTCGGCGCGGAGATGAACCTCACGCGCGAGCGCATCCGCCAGATCGAGGCGCGCGCCATGAGCAAGCTGCGCCACCCCTCGTCGGACACCGGGGCGCGCGACCTGTTGACGCTCTAGAAGGTCGACCTGATCACGCTGATTTACGCCCCGGGGTGTTCGTGGGCGAGTTCGAACAGCTCGTCGAGTCGCTCCATGGACTGTTCGAGCCCGTCGCGCATGCCCCCCTGCACCATCGCGTCGCGGTCGGCCACGCTCAAGTAGATCGACTTTTGCACCAGGCGCGTCTGGCCACTCTCTTCGTCGAGGCGTAGGTCGTTCAAGAGGACGTGCCCCGGGGTGCCTTCGTATTCGAAGGTCGACACGAGTCGCCGCGCCGACACGACCAGGTGGAAGTAGCCGTGAAACGCGTGGACGTCGCCGTCAGGGGCCGTCTGGACGAAACGCCACTGTCCGCCCGGGGTCGCCTCGAGAACGTCCACCGTCGTCGTCAGGTACCGCGGTCCCCACCACCGCGGGATCAGTTCGGCGTCGGTGTGCGCCGCGAACACGCGTTGCGCGCTGGCGCGAAAGAGACGCGTGATGATGACTTCTTGTCGGCTGGCGGGTACGTCAAAGGTGGTCTCGGGGGTCATGGTTACTGCCTTTCTGGGTGATGTTGCTCGAGCAGATCGTCGAGTCGTTCGTAACTGTCGATAAAAAAACTGCGGAAGTCGACCAACCAGTGGCTGGCCTCTTGCAGGGCGGGGGCGCTCAGGCGTGCGGGACGCTGTTGGCCCGCGCGCTCGCGCGTCACCAGACCAGCGCGTTCGAGGACCTTCAGGTGCTTGGACACCGCTTGCAAGCTCATGTCGAAGGGCTCAGCCAGTTCATTCACCGACGCCGGACCCGAGGCCAACCGCGTCACCATGGCACGGCGCGTGGGGTCAGAGAGGGCGAGAAACGTGACGTCGAGAGTCGCCGTCGTCACTATATTAAACCAAATAGTTGATTAACCATGGAGTTGAATATATCAGTAGGTCCTCGGTGTGTCAAGGCTTGGAGGAGCCGACGCCGCGCCCCAAAAAAAAGACGCCCGTGATTGGGTAATTTTTAGCGGCGCGCTTGACTGCGGCCCAAGAGGGCGAGGATTCCCAGCACCGTGGCGGACACGACGAAGGGGGTACGCCCGCGGTGTCCGTCGTGGGGGCGCACCTTGTGCGTGAAGCTCAGAATCGGCCATTCGTGTTCGTGCGCGACTTTGATGAGCGTGCGGTCGGGATTGACCGCGAAGGGGTGACCCACGGCGAGCAGCATCGGGATGTCGGTCTCAGAATCGGAGTAGGCAAAGGACTCGTCCATGTCGATACCGCGGTCGGAGGCGACTTCGCGCATGGCGACGGCCTTGTTCTCTCCCACGGCGTAGAACTCCATCTCGCCAGTGAACTTGCCGTTCTCGTCGATCATGGCCTTGGAAGAGATCGACCCGGTGATGCCGAGGATCTCGGCGAAGGGCTCGACGATCTCCGCAGGCGCCGTTGACACCAGCCACACCTCGTCGCCGTCCTTTTGATGGTGGCGAATCAGCTCGAGCGCTTCGGAGTAAATCAGCGGCTCCATGATCTCGTTCAGCGTCTCGGCGACGAGGATGCGCACCTCGTCGTGGTCCCAGCCCTTGGTGATCTTGAGGACCGTGCGACGTATTTTGGCGAGCCGTTCTTCGCTGGCGCCGAAGCGTACGAAGAGAATCTGCAGGAACACCCCGCGTACCAGCGTGCGTCGACGCAACAGCCCGCGCGCGTGGAATTCGGGCCCGAGAGCCACCATCGATGCCTTGGCAATGACGGTCTTGTCGAGGTCGAAGAATGCGGCACGCACGCAATCCATGCTAGGTCGCTCGCCGTTGGTGATGAGGAGCGACCGCTAGCCGATGAAGGCCGACGCGCAGGATTCTTTGGCGTCACCACGCGTAATGAGGATGACGTGGTCGTGTTCGAGGAATCGAGACGTGCCCGTGGGGACCATGGGCTGGTCGTTACGGACCACCGCGACGACGCGCACGTTGTCGGGCAGGCGCAACTCGTCGAGCGTCTGGCCGTGGGCCACGGCCGGCGCGTCGGAGGCGAGGGTGATCTCCTTCAAGTGCATGCGCCCGTTCGCCAGGTCCATCAGGTTGATGACCGATCCGACTTCCACGGCCTCGTCCACCAACGAGGTGATCAGCGCGGGCGTCGAGACTGCGATGTCCACTCCCCAGGTCTCGGTGAACAGCCACTCGTTGCGCGAATTGTTGATGCGTGCGATGACGCGCGGCACGCCGAACTCTTGCTTGGCGAGCCAACTGATGACCAGGTTGTCCTCGTCGTCACCGGTAGCGGCGATAATGACGTCCGAACCTCGCAGGTCCACCGCTGACAGCGAGGAGTACTCGCACGCATCCGCGGTGACGACGTTGACGCCATGCAAGATGCCCCGAAGTTTCTCCGCGGTCTCAGTCATGTGCTCCATCAAGGTGACGTCGTGGTGGCGATCGACGAGGTCGAGCGCGATGGCCGTGCCGACCGATCCACCTCCGGCAATGACCACCCTCATTTTTCGGGCACCTTCAGCAGGTCGTGCAGTTCGCCCAGGCCCTCCAAGGTCACGACGAACTCGAGTACGTCGTCTTCCTGGGCGAACAAGCCGTCGATGTCAACGCGTCCGTGGCCCCCGCGGATCAGCCCGACGACGCGCACGTGGGTACCGATCGAGAAGTGACTAATCTCCTGGCCGGCTAAATGGTCGGGGACAATACGTTCCACGAGGTGCAAGGTTGCGGTGCCGTCGGTCCACTCGACGGAGTCGTCGGTCGGGATAATCCAGCGCTTGACCTGCTGGGTGGTCCACAGCGACGTAGCGACCGTCGGGATGCCGAGCTTCATGTAGATACCAGCCCGTTGTGGGTCGTAGATGCGCGCCACGATGTTCTTGACGCCGTAGTTGTCGCGGCCGATGCGCGCGCAGAGAATGTTGGTGTTGTCGCCGCGAGTCACCGCCGCCAGGGCGTCGGCCTGGCCCGCTTCGGCCTTGGAGAGCACGTCGCGGTCAAAGCCCGAGCCGTGAATCGTGCGGCCGTTGAAGTGCACTAGGCGGCGAAACGCGTCGCGATTCTTGTCGATCACGACGAGAGAATTCCCCTCTTCGGATAGCTGCATCGCGAGCTCGGACCCCACTCGGCCACAGCCGACTACCACGATATGCACGCGCCCATCTCACCACAGTTGGCGAACGAGTCGCAACTTCCAGCCCTTTTAGCGACTGAGGTCTAAGGTTGTCATCGTGTCTGAAGCGGATAAACAGCTAGCCAAGAATTCGCCAGTTCTGACATCGCACGCCAACCTGGCCGCCGTCTACCCCGAGAACCTCGGATATCGAATCAAGAGAATTCTGCTGGGTCGGCCCTTCGTCACCGAGCAATTAAGTGGTGAACGACTGGGTCGCATTATTGCTCTGGGCGTGCTCGCGCCCGACTGCATATCGTCCTCGGCGTACGGCACCGAGGAGATCCTCACCCAGATAACGCCCGCGATCGGCCTCGCCGCCTTCGCGCTGGTGGTGCCCATCATGTTCGTGATCATCGGTGTGTTGCTCTTCGTGACGCTGTCCTACTGGGACGTCATCAAGTACTACACCCAGGCCGGTGGCGCCTACGTGGTTGCGCGCGAGAACTTCGGTCCCAAGATCGCTCAGATCGCCGCGGTGGCACTGCTGATTGACTACACCGTCACTGTGGCGGTGCAGTGTTCTGCCGGCACCGACGCCCTGACGAGTGCCCTTCCTGGTCTGACGCACTATTCGATCTATATCACCGTCGGCGTGGTGCTCCTCCTGATTTTCGGTAATCTCCGGGGCCTGCGTGAAGCGGGAAGTTACTTCGCCCTGCCGACGTACCTCTATATCTTGGGGCTGGGCTCCACGATCATCTTTGGTTACTACAAGTACTTCGCCGGTACCCTGCACACCATCGCGATCCCCGCCACGTCGTCGCTCGTAGGTGAGCACCTCGGCGTCAGAGGTTCGGGCCCATTGATGGGGCTGGCGTTCATCTTGCTCATGAAGGCCTACGCCAACGGTGGCTCGTCCCTGACGGGCCTCGAGGCGATCTCCAACGGCGTCGCAAGTTTCAAGCGTCCTGAATCGGTGCACGCGCGCCAAACCCTCATCGTCATGTCGTGCACCTTGGCGTTTTTGCTGGCCGGTACGGCACTCCTGGCGCACTGGACCCACGCGCTACCGCGGGCCCTGGGGACGCCAACGGTGGTGAGTCAAGAAGTGGGAGCGGTCTTTGGAACCTCGGGCGCCGGTCACATCGCCTTCTATTTCGTGCAGTTCGCTACGGTGCTGATTCTCTATACCGGCGGCAATACGTCCTTCAACGGATTTCCGTTCCTCGCTAATTATGTCGCCACCGACAAATACCTGCCGCGTCAGTTGACCAAGCGCGGTCACCGGCTGGCGTTCTCCAACGGCATCATCCTGCTCGGCATCGTGTCATTGACACTCATCATCGTCTTCAATGGCAACGTCAACTCGCTCATCGCGCTCTACGCCATCGGCGTCTTCACCGGCTTCACCATGGCCGGTCTGGGGATGGTGGCGATGCACCGGCGCACGAAGACGGGTCATTGGCGCCGGGGTATCTTCATCAATTGCCTCTCGGCCACCGTGACGGCGATTGTCGTCCTCATCTTCATCACCGCGAAGTTCACCTCGGGTGCGTGGATCATCGCGGTGGTCGGTCCCATTATGTACGTGGCGTTGCTGCGATTCAATAAGCAGTACCGCCGCGAGGAGCACGCCTTTGAGTCCTCGGCCACCAGTGAACCAATGAACATCCGCACCAACCGCGTCGTGATCTTTGTTGACCATTACGACCTCGCCACGGAGCGTGCGCTGCAGTACTGCAATACTCTCAACGCGTATTCGGTGCGCGCGGTGCACTTCGACATCGACCCCATGGTCACCCGCCACCTCGAACAGCGCTGGGGAGCGTCGAATACCGCCTCGGAGTCGGTCAGCCTCGAAGTGGTCGAATGCGAGGACCGCCGCCTGGACCGCGCGGCCTTGGAACTCGTTGCGGACGTGGTGCGTGACCCCGACGTGTTCTGCATGGTGATCCTGCCGCGACGCGGCTTCGTCTCGCGCCTTCAGCGTCTGCTGCACGACCGCACGGCCGACGCGATGGCCGGCGCCGTGATGCAGATACCTCGGACCGCGGCAACGATCATCCCGTACCGCGCGGGTCGACGACGCCTCGCCGAGGGCGACCTCACCGAAGTGCCCATCAGCGACGAAGTCGTGCGCGGCGGATTGCGCGAGGAGTCGCACCTCGAGGCCGACATGAAGTTGGCCGAGCGTTCTGGGGGCTCGGCGCCGATCGGCGGGCTCAAGGAGAGAAATTTTGTCGAAATCGCCGGCCGCGTGCGCGCCATGACGATTACGCGCGAAAACGGCACCAGCGACCTGCGGTGCATGATCGTTGACAACTCCGGGTCCGTGGCGCTTATTTTCCAAGGTCGTACCACGGTTCCGGGGATCGAGCGCGGTACGCGTTTGCTGGTGCGCGGCACCGTGACGTCCCTGCGACGAGAGGCCGTTATTCTTAATCCCCAATACGAAATCGTGGCGGCACCCCACAGCGACGATTAGTCCTGGTCGCACCGCGACCGTTGTCGAGTGTTAGAAATACTCGGTTTCCTCAGTCACTCCGGCACATCGCCGACGTACTGCGCGCGGCTGTCTAACTTGTAGTACGACTGACGGGCGAACTGACGAAAGGTGGTGAATATGGCACGAGCACTAGTAATCGTGGAATCGGTCGCGAAAGCGACACGTATCCAGGGCATGCTCGGGAAGGACTACATCGTCAAGCCCTCCATTGGCCACATCCGCGACCTGCCACAGAGTGCGGCCGACATCCCGGCCTCGGTGAAGGGCGAGAAGTGGGCTCGACTGGGCATCAACGTCAACGACCACTTCAAGCCGGTCTACGTCGTGTCGAGCGACCGTAAGAAGATCGTGAGCGAACTCAAAGCCGCCCTCAAAGAAGTTGACGAGCTCTACCTCGCCACCGACGAAGACCGCGAGGGCGAGGCCATTGCCTGGCACCTCCAAGAAGTTCTCAACCCCAAGGTCCCCGTCAAGCGGATGGTCTTTCACGAGATCACCCCGGCCGCCATTGAGCGCGCCGTCAACGACACTCGCGATCTTGATCTGCGCCTCGTCGACGCCCAGGAGGGCCGACGCTTCCTCGATCGCCTCGTGGGATACGAAGTGTCGCCGGTGCTCTGGCGCGCGGTGGACAAAGCCCGCTCGGCGGGACGCGTGCAGTCCGTCGCGATTCGACTGGTGTGCGAACGCGAGCGCGAACGTATGGCCTTCACCTCGGCCACGTGGTTCGACGTCACTGCGACGCTTACTGCCGCGACGACCTTCGAGGCGACCGTCGACACCTTGAACGGCGCGTCGCTCGCTACGGGCAAGAACTTCGACGCCGCCGGTCAACTGGAATCCACCGCGACCGTCGAGGTATTCACTGAACCGTCCGCCCGAGCCGTCGCTGACGCGCTGACGGGCACGGACGTCACGGTGGTGTCGGTCACCTCCACGCCGCGCACCCAGAGACCCCAAGCACCCTTCATGACGTCCTCGCTACAAATCGAGGCCAGTCGCAAGTTGCGTTTTGACCCTGAGCGCACCATGCGCGCGGCTCAGCGTCTCTACGAGCAGGGTTGGATCACCTACATGCGCACCGACTCGACGACACTGTCCGACGAGGCGATTCGCGCCGCGCGGTCCATGGCGGTGTCGATGTTCGGCGACGACTACGTCGCCGACGCTCCTCGTCGCTACGACCGCAAGGTGAAGAACGCCCAAGAGGCCCACGAGGCGATCCGACCGGCCGGAGAAGTTTTTCGTACCCTCGACGAGGCCCAGGCGAGCCTCGGGGGTGACGAGCTAGCGGTCTACGACCTCGTCTGGAAGCGCACCATCGCCTCGCAAATGGTCGACGCCCGACTCACTCAGGACCGCGTGCGACTTCGCGCCGACCTCGGAACTGTCATCGGTTTTGAGGGTGACGTGGAGGCCGGTCTGACCGCGACGGGACTGCGTATTGAGTTCCCGGGTTTTCGCCGCGCCTACGTCGAGGGCACCGACAACCCCGAGGCCGAACTCGCCGACCAGGAGCGCATCTTGCCGACTCTTATTGAGGGTGCCGGCGTCGGCGTCGACAGCGTCGCGATGAAGAGTCACGACACCCAACCGCCCGACCGCTTCTCCGAGGCGACGCTCATTAAGAAACTTGAGGACCTCGGCATCGGACGACCGTCGACGTACGCCTCGGTGATGAAGACCATTGATCGGCGTGGGTACGTCTGGAAGAAGGGCAAGTCCCTGGTGCCAGCGTTTCGCGCTTTCGCGGTGGTGAATCTGCTCCAGATGTACTTCGCTGACCTCGTCGACTACCAATTCACCGCCGAAATGGAGAACCAACTCGACGATATCGCCGACGGACGACAGGACCTCGAGCCCTGGCTGCGCAAGTTCTACTTCGGAGATCCCGAAGCGACCACCGAACTCGCGAAGCTCGGACTCGAGCACATGACCCACGTGCAGCACGACTTCGATTTCGCGGCCATTAACTCACTGGAACTCGGCACCGCTCCCGACGGATTCGGCGTGTCGGTACGTTCGGGGCGCTACGGCCCCTACTTGGTGCACGCTGAGGACCGGGTCTCGATTCCCGAAGCCACGGAGCCCGATTCGCTCAGCATCACTCACGCCCTGGCGCTCCTGGCCGCGCCCAGCAACGACCGCGAACTCGGAATCGACGACGAGAGCGGTCAGCCGATTTACATAAAGGCCGGCCGGTACGGACCCTACGTCCAGGTCGGCGAGGTCAGCGACCCCAAGGATAAGCCCAAGACTGCGTCACTGTTTTCGACCATGTCGCCCGAGACGATCACGCTGGACGACGCGAAGAGGCTGCTGTCACTGCCGCGCGACCTCGGTCCGCATCCCGACGACGCCGAGCCGGTGTTGGCCCAAAACGGCCGATACGGGCCGTATCTCACGTGGGGCAAGGAGACTCGTTCGCTCGAGAACGAAGAGCAGATTTTTACTATTGATCTCACCGGCGCGCTGGGTCTCTTGGCCCAGCCCAAGCAGCGCGGACGCCGCGCCGCCGCTGGTCCCTTGAAGGACTTGGGTGAGGATCCCGTCACCAAGCGCAACGTCGTCGTTCGCTCGGGTCGCTTCGGGCTCTACGTGACCGACGGTGAGGTGAACGCGACGCTGCGACTGGGCGACATGCCCGAGACCCTCACGCTGGACCGCGCGTGTGAACTCCTGGCCGAGCGCAGAAACGCCGAGCCCTCGACCCGCGTCGCGAAGAAGTCGGCGGTCAAAAAGGGTGCCAAGAAAGTTGCGGCGAAGAAGACCGCGAAGAAATCGACCGCGAAGAAGGCGACCGCCGTGAAAGCTACCGGCGCCGCCAAACGCGCGGACGCGGCCCAAGGCGCCAAGGCCAACGCCGCCTTGGCGGCGGCCACCACCCGTACGGAACGCGGCTAGTGGCCCGAGGGACGTTCGTCGCCTTCGAGGGGATCGACGCCTGCGGCAAGAGCACCCAGGCGCGTCGCGTCGCCGCTGCGCGCGGCGCCCTCTTTGTTTTCGAACCGGGTGATACACCGCTCGGTGCAGAACTGCGCCGATGGCTGCTCGACGCGCAAACGCAGATGTCGCCAGTGACCGAGGCGCTGATGATGTTGGCGGACCGCTCCGACCACGTCGCCACGGTGATCGGACCGGCACTGCGTAGCGGGACCCACGTCGCTGCCGATCGTTTCTACGCCTCGACGTTGGCCTACCAAGGATTCGGCCGCGGCGTCGACTTGGCGGACCTCGAGGCGGCGACCGAGCTCGCCATCGGGGAGTGTCTCCCGGACTTGACGATTCTCATCGACATCGACGTCGACACCGCCAACGAACGCCGCGCACGCAACGCCGAGGATCGCTTCGAATCGGCCGACGCACGGTTCCATGACCGCGTGCGCGAGGGCTACCTCGAAATGGCTCGGCGCGACACCGAGCACTGGTACGTGGTGGACGGTCGCGGCAGCCCCGACGACGTCGCCGCGCTCATCGACTCCCGACTGGACCGCCTCCACTGGTGAGCGACGTCTTCGACACCCTCGTCGGACAGGAGCGCGCAATCGCCGCACTACGACAGCACGCGCGCCACCCCGTGCACGCGTACCTCTTCAGTGGACCCACTGGCTCCAACGTCAACGACGCAGTGTTGGCCTTCGCCGCGGCGCTGCAGTGTCGCGACTTCGGTTGCGCGACGTGCGAGTCGTGTCGCCGCGTTTTGGCCGGTGTCGATTCCGATGTTCACGTCGCCGAGCGCGCCGGGGTGGCCTGGCGGGTGGACGACCTGCGAGAAATCGATCGCATCAGCCGGCGCCGACCGCTCGGCGACGGTTATCAGATCATGATCGTCAATGACGTAGAACTCACCGTCTCGGGTGCCGCCCCGTCGGCGCCCGCCTTGCTCAAATCCCTGGAGGAACCGCCCGCCAAGACCATCTTCTTGCTCACCGCCGAGGACGTGCCGGAATCGCTCGACACCATTGTTTCGCGGTGCGTGGAGATCAAATTCCAGGCCATGAGCGAATCCGACCTGGAAGAAGTACTGCGCCGTGACGGCGCCTCGGCTGCGGCGGCCGCGGGCGCAGCGCGCTCGGCCGGAGGGAATTTGGCGCGAGCACGCGTCTTGGTGCGCGACCCCGGTCTCTCGGCGCGCCTCGACACGTGGCGCTCGGTGCCCGATCAGTTGAAGGGATCTGCCTCGGGGGCGACGCACCTCGCCATGCAGATCGCTAGCGCGATCGATGCGGCGATGCAACCCCTGGAGACGATGCACGTCGAGGAAATAACCCGTCGCACGAAAGAGGCCAAGGACGTTGGGCTGCGTTCGGTGGGGAACCGCAAGGAGATCGAGGCACAGTTCAAGCGTGAAGAGCGGCGGTTTCGATCCGACGAGCTGAAATTTGGCCTCAGCGTCCTCACCGGGGTCTATCGCGACCGTATGCTCGCCGCCCTCATCGAGGTGCGAGCGTCGGACGAGGCGGGCGAGTCGCGTGCCGAGTACCGCATTTCTTCGTCGATGCAGGCGCTCGACATCCTGATCGAGACCAACGAGCGATTGTCGACCAATATCGACGAGTCGCTCTTGCTGACCGACCTGATGCTTTCGCTGGCGCGCCTGTAAGCAGAGCCCGCGAATCGGGTAGTCTTTCTAGTCGCGCCTGGGTAGCTCAGTCGGTAGAGCAGCGCATTCGTAATGCGCAGGTCAGGAGTTCGAATCTCCTCCCAGGCTCCATGTATTTGTGATAGTTCGGGTCATCCAGACCAAAACGTATTCAGGACTTGCTTGACACCTAGGTTGCCACTCGCCTTTGTCCGTGACGAGCGAGGAGGTAGCGCGAATCAGCGATGAGTTCGACCGCACGAGCAATCTCCGGGACTTAAGGCTGGGCCATGTTGATGACGGCGTGAACGTGACGATCGAAGTCATCGCTGCGCTCGGACCAGTTGCGATACGCGTCGAAGCTGGGTGCCCCGGGAGAAAAGAGGACGACCCCGCCGTAGGGTACCGCCTGGCTCGCCGCTATCACCGCTGCGCCAATGTCGAGTGCGCGCACTACTCGAACACCGTGGTGCGAGTCGTCCAACAGTGTGGCCAGACGTTCTCCCGCGGGTCCAATGACCACCACCGTGGTGACCGTACCGCGTTGTCGCAGCGCTGCGGCGAGCGGTTCGTAGTCCACTCCGCGATCGAAGCCCCCGGCGATCAGTGCCACCGGCTCGTTGGCGAATACTTCGAGGGCCGCCAGGACCGGCAGTGGTGCGGTCGCTAGACCATCGTCGACGTAGCGAATGACTCCACCCCCGCTCACTTCGCGGCTCGCGATGAGTGTCAAGCGTCCGCGCAGTGCGACGAAGTCATTGGCCCGCGCCGCCACGGCCTCGCGGACGTCGCCGAGCGAACGACCCGTCGCCCGCGCACACGCGGCGAGTGCGAGTGCGACGTTGTGATTGTTGTGGGCACCCAACAGACCGAGTTCTTGGGCGAGACCGGTCTCGTCGGCCGGGACTACGACGAGCTGGCCGCCCATGAGTTCGCGGGCGTGCTCGAGTTCGGGACCTTGCGCGATGAGCGTCACGTGTTCTCCCGAGGCCCGGGTGATGGACAGCTTGTCCTCGTGGTAGTGCTCGAGCGAGCCGTGCCAGTCCAGGTGGTCCGAGCCGAGCGACGTCACCACGACGATCGCGGGCGCCACGGTGACGTCGACGGACTGAAAACTCGAGACTTCCAGCGCCAGCCAGCCCGTGGACACGTCGACGTCAGGGTCGTAGGGCGGGCGTCCAAAGTTGCCGAGTTCCTGCGCTTCCTCGCCGAGGCAGCGCAGGAAGAAAGCAATGAGTGAAGTCGTCGTGGATTTTCCCTTGGTGCCGGTGACCGCGATGACGCGAGTGCGGTCCACCTCATGCAGCCACAGATTCAGCGCGGAGGTCACGACGACGTCGTGGTCTTCGAGCCTCACGACGTCGGCGCGGCGCCGGGGGATGCCGGGGCTCTTGAGGACGATCTCGCACGTCGCCAGTGCGTCGAGTCCTCCGTCGTTGGTGGCGAGGACTCCGTCGCGCGCGTCGTCATCGACGAGCACGATGTTCGACGTCACCGTGGCGAGGCGTCGGGCGGTGACGTGGCCCTCGACGCCGTAGCCGAAGATACCGACGCGCTTGTCAGTGAGGTCAGCGAAGCCAGTGGGCCGGAACACGACTACTCCCCTGGGTCTCGAGTAGTTCCGCGAAGTCGCGGTCGGGCGAGGTGAGACGGGCCAGCTCGCCGAGTCGGCGCACGTCGCTCCACTGCAACAGTTGGCTCACGTGGCGCAGCGCGACCGCGCTCTCGTCGGGGTCACCGACGCACTCGAAAGGTTTGTGCTCGAGTCCGAGGCCGATGAGCGATCGTAGCGAATCGTCGAGACGCGGGTCCGAGACGGGTTCGCTTGCGAAGATCTCGCGCAGAGTGGCACGGTCGATAAAAGGTGCGAGGATCAAGTCAATGAAGAGGCACTTGTCGCACATTCCGCACCAATTCTTCGCGCGCTGGCCCGGTGACTGGGAATACGCCCGGTTGCAACTGCGAAAGACGTGATGATACTCACTCGCCGTCGCGAATTGCTGGGCGACCCAGAGTTCACTACGGTCGCGCAGGAAGCTCGCCACCACGAAGTCAGCGCCGACACGTTCGCCGATCGCGTCGCCAATCAGCACTTCGGCCTCCCAGGACTTGCTCCACTGGTGATTCACGTCACGTTCTCGCCAGCGAACGTTCGGCGCGGAAGAGGAATGCTCATTGCTCATGGCGACCGCTCCATGACCCGAGGCGAGAGCGGCCAGTGCCGCCAGAAGGGTCACCATCGCGGTCACCGGCACGTGGCCATTGAAGAAGTTGTCGTCGCCACGCAGGATCTGCGGGTCGAGGCGACGCGTTGCTCGCACGACGTCGAGTTTCGAGACGGCCGCCGTGGTCTCGAGTGGATCGAACCGTCCCTCGGCGGGACTCACGATGAAGAGCGACCGGTCGAGGTGCTCGAGCTGCGTGAGAGTCACCACCGAGTCGATGCCGCCGCCGAAGGGGATGAGGACGCGCGAGGGCTCCAGCGTGGGCGAATATGTCGTGGCCTCAGTGCCGCCAGTGATGATGACGTCGTCGAGGGGCAAGTTATTTCGAAACGAGAACTCACCTAGTCCGTCGCGCAATGCGGCGTCGAAGAGGGCACGGCCCTTGACGCCGATCGGTGTGTCACCGAGGTCGACGTGGCGTGCGGCGCCGGCCTTGTAGTAGGAGAGCCCCGCGAGGAAGAACCACAACTGCGCGACCGCGACGAGCGCCGGTCGCTGCAGCGAGGTGACATTCTCAAAGTGCACTTCTTCGCTGAAATGGCGGCCGTCGAGTTCGTAGTGACCGATCAGACTGGCGTCGCTCACTTCTAGGTCCACGTAGCGAAAGAGTTCGGAGCGGTTCACGGTGTTTGGCCCACGCGTGAATCGTACGGCGTGCGTCGCGCGACGAGGCCGAAGCGCCCGCACGGACGCTGGGCACGGTCGCTGAAGAACGTGTCGTTGTCGCTGTCGGCACAACACAGCGTCACGTTCTGGTCGAGCACGCCACCCGCGACCAACTGACTCAGCGCGACCACGGCGAGATCCAGACGACGCCGATCTCCCACGTCGGGGAAGCACGCACCGGAGATCTCGTCGAAGTGTTGGGCGACTTCAGGTCCCACTTGGTAGCGCGCGCGAGAGATGTGTGGGCCGATCACGACGCGCAGTTCAGTCGAGTGAAAGTGCGCGAGCGTCGCGGCGATGACCCCCGTGACGAGTCCGCGCCAACCCGCGTGTACGACGGCGAACTTCGCCGAATGCGGGTCCACGACGAGCAGGGGTACGCAGTCGGCAACGAGGGCCGCGAGTGCCACGTCGTCGCGAGTGCTGACTAACGCGTCGCCCACTAGTGCGTCGCCAGTCCACGAGTCGACGTCGTTCACGACGGCGCCATGCACCTGGCGTGCGGTCACGAACTTCGTGGCGTCGACGCCCATTGCTTGCGCGACGAGGCGTCGATTCTGCAGGACCGATGAAAGTTCATCACCAACGTGGTCGCCCAGGTTGAGCGTGTCGTAGGGAGCGGCGCTCACCCCACCGCGCCGCCCGGTGATGACGGCGTCGACACCGAACTCGCGAATTCCCTCGAGGCAGTAGAGAGGCAGGTCGCCTCGCGAGCGAGCGACCAAGTTCAGCGTGACTGGCACGAGGGGCAGGTTCCGTTCAGTTCCAAGACGTGGTGCAGATCGGCGTACCCGAAGCGCTCGGCGATGTCGTGGGCCCAACGCTCGAGTTCCGGAGCGTCGACCTCAACGGTGGCGCCGCAGGTACGACAGGCCAAGTGATGGTGGTGTGAATCGTCCACACAGCGCCGGTAGAGCGACTCGCCGCGGTCGGTCATGACGACGTCGACCACGTGGCCGTCGGAGAGTTTCTTCAACTGGCTGTACACCGTCGCTAGGGCCACCTCGCCGCCGTCGTCGACGATCAGATCGTGCAAATCCTGGGCGCTCACGAAGCCCTGAACCCGTTCGAGAGCGCGCAGAACCTCGCGGCGCTGGGTAGTGTTGCGGGTCGTGACCATGGGTCCAGCGTAGTCGCGAACCATTTGTTGATTGGAATGATTCCGGCTAAGGTATCAAGAATGATTCTAAAGAAGACTCGGCGTCGGCGGCGCTCGACCGCGACAATTAGCGTCCTCGCCCTGGGATCGCTCGCCCTGGGATCACTCATATTGGCGGGCTGCACGTCGCAGCACACGTCACCGGGTGTCATCGACGTGGTGGGCGCGGAGAACCAGTACGGCGACGTGCTCACCCAAATTGGCGGTTCGTACGTACACGTCACCTCGGTGGTGAGCAATCCCAATACCGACCCGCACAATTTCGAGGCCAGCCCGAGCGTCGCGCGGGCCGTAGCCGGTGCGCGGATCATCGTGCAGAACGGGGCGGGATACGACACCTTCATGACTCAGCTGGAGTCAGCGTCGCCGTCGTCAAAGAGAATGGTGCTGGTGGTGGCCCAACTGAGAGACCAGGTGTCGGCCGCCAATCCGCACTTCTGGTATTCGCCAAGCACGATGCCATCGGTGGCAACTTTCGTGACCAATGCATTGGCGAAGATCGCGCCGAAGCACGCGGCGTATTTTCGGTCCCGCGACGCGGCCTTCATGAGCGGTTGGCGTAGCGTCACGTCCGCGATTTCGGCGGCACGACTTCGCTACGGCGGCCGAGCGGTGGCCACGACCGAGCCAGTGGCGGACTACTTGCTCCAGGCAATGGGCCTTCAGATTCGCACCCCCTTTCGATTCGAGGCCGACGTGATGAACGGCATCGATCCCTCGCCCGAGGACATCGTGACCCAGCAGAATCTGCTCAACCGTCACGCGGTCACCGCGCTGTGTTTCAACGCCCAAGTGTCGAGTCCGGTGACGCTGGCTCTCATCAATCTGGCCACCCGGGACCACGTGCCCACCGTCGCCGTCTACGAAACGATGCCTACCGGACTGCACGTACAGACGTGGATGGTCGACGAGATCGCGGCCATTGACGCCGCGCTCGCACACGGAACCTCCACCGCGAGCATCTCGTGAGTGAGAACGCCGTCATCGTCGATGTGCAGGGAGTCGACGTCGAACTCGCGGGGCAGCGGGTCCTCACCAACGTCAATTTCCATATTGACGCGGGAGAATTCACGGGGCTCATCGGGTCCAACGGAGCGGGCAAGACGACGCTGCTGCGCATGATGCTCGGACTGATCAGTCCGAGCAGGGGAGAGGTATCGTGGCCCGGCGACGCGCGCGATTTGCGTCGGGTGGGTTACGTGCCCCAGAAGGTCGTCCTCGACGTCGACGTGCCGCTGCGCGTGCGCGATTTCGTGGCGCTGGGCGACGACGGACACCGCTACGGGTTGCACCGACGCACGCGACAGACGTGGGAGCGCGTGGAAGAGATGCTCGACGCGGTGGAGGCGAGTGAACTGGGCGAACGACGCATCGGAGCCCTCTCGGGCGGTGAACTCCAGCGGGTCCTGTTGGCCCACGCGCTGGTGAGTCGCCCGGAGCTGCTACTTCTCGACGAGCCACTGGCGAACCTCGATCCGGGTGCCACCTCGGACATCGTGCAGCTCCTCGCGCGGGTGCGCGATCGCCAGCACGTGGCGATTCTGCTGTCGGCTCACGAGATCAATTCACTGCTCGGTGTCATGGACCGCGTGATCTACATCGCTAACGCTCACGTGGCGAGCGGGCCGACCGACGATGTCGTTCGGCCCGACGTCTTGAGCCAGCTCTACGGTCACCACGTCGACGTCATTCGCGTGCACGGACGCGTACTGGTTATTACCGGCGACGTCTCGACTGGTCCCGTCGCCGAACACCCCGACCTCGTGGTGGAGTGAGCGTGCACTGGCTCGTCGAACCCGGACTCTGGTCCAACGCCGCCGTGCGCACCGGCGTCGGCGTCGGTGCGGTGGTGGCGATTGTCTCGGCGATGGTCGGGCTCTTCACCGTGATTCGCGGGCAGTCCTTCGCCGGACACGCGCTCGCGGACGTCGCCCTCTCGGGCGGAGCGGGATCGAACGCGTTGGGATTCTCTCCCTTGGCTGGTTTTGTCGTGGGGGCGCTGGTGGGAGCGGGGGCCATGGAGGCGGTGGGAGTGGAGCGCGTGCGCCAGCGCGACGTCGCCACCGGCGTGGTCCTCGGGGCCGCCACCGGGCTGTCAGCCCTGTTCTTGTACCTCATTACGCTCAATTCGTCGAGCACCGGCTCGACCCAGCTCATCCTCTTCGGTTCACTCTTTAGCGTGTCGGCTCCGACATTCCTGGTCGTGCTGGCCCTCAGTGTGCTCGTGTGTCTGGCGCTGGCGGTGATAGGTCGACCGTTGCTCTTCGCCTCGCTCAGTTCCGACGCGGCGGCGGCGCGCGGCGTGTCGGTCACGCGCCTGGCACTCTGCTACACCTTGTTGATGGCGGTCACCGTCGGACTCTCGGCCATCGTGATCGGTGCGGTTCTCTCGACGGCGCTGCTGATTGGTCCACCAGCGGCCGCGTTGCGACTGGGTCGGCGTATGTCGATGACGTTGGTGGTGGCGGCGACCTTCGGGGTGGCGGCGGTTCTCGTCGGGGTCGTCGTGTCCTACGACAGTTATTACTGGTGGCCGTCGCATCGCGCGTTGCCGGTCAGCTTCTGCGTGGTCGCCCTCGTGGTCGCGGAGTTCGTCGTCGCGAGCCTTGTCCGTCGCCTGACGACGCGAAAATCGAGCGCGTGATGTTTTCGAGTTTCATGACCAACGCCTGGATCGTCGGTACCGTGGTGGCGCTGCTCGCGGGAGCGACGGGCTTCTTTGTCGTGATGCGCGGCTCGTCCTTCGCGGCGCACGCGATTCCCAATGGCGCCTTCGCTGGCGCGGCGGGAGCCACGCTGGTGGGGGTCACCCCCTTGGCGGGCCTCGTCACTTTCGCGGTAGTCGCTGGGATCGGTATTGGCGCATCGCGAGGGCGCCGCAGCGACGTGGCGACCGCCATGGCGCTCGTGATGATGCTCGCGCTCGGTGCGGCGTTCCTGTCATTAAGTGCGGCCTATGAACCGCAAGTCGACGCGTTGCTCTTTGGTGAGATTCTCGGAGTGGGCACGTCGTCGATCACTCCGGTGGTGATCCTCAGCCTCGGGTGCGCGCTCGCCCTGGCGGTGATGTACCGCCCGTTACTCTTCAGCGCCGCCGCGCCGGACCTCGCGGCCGCGCGCGGTCTCAATCCCACGGTGCTCGAGATGGGCTTCATGCTCACGTTGGCAATTGGCTCGGCGCTCACCGTGCCGGTGGTGGGGGCGCTGTTGACGTTCTCGTTGACGGTGGGCCCCCCGGCGGCCGCTCGGTTGCTGGTGCGTCGACCGTTCCAGGCCCTCGTGTTGTCGATGGTGTTGGCGGTCGGCACACTGTGGGTGTCCGTCGCAGCGTCGTATCAGACGAACTTGCCGGTGGGCTTCTTCGTCGGGGTGCTGAGTGCGGTCGTCTACGTCGTCGCGCGCGTCGCGACGCTGCTGCACCGTTCGCGTGCGTAACCTGACTTCGTGAACCTCCTCGAGGACTGCGACTTCCCTAAGCCGGGCACGTCGGTGGATCTCGCGGTATCGGGCGGTCCGGACTCACTCGGTCTGCTCGTGCTGGCCCTCGATCGCGGTCTGCGGGTGACGGTGCATCACGTCGACCACCACGTGCGCCTCACCAGTACTGAGGACGCCCAATTTGTCGTCGAGGTAGCGGAACGTTTCGCGGTGCCCTGCCTTGTCCACGACGTGTTTTTCACTGGTGTCGAGGGGAACTTCGAGGCGCGCGCGCGCGCCGCACGTCGACGAGTGCTGCCCGCGGGAGCGCTCACCGGTCACACGATGGATGACCTCGCCGAGACCGTGTTGCTCAACGTGATGCGTGGAGGCGGCCTCGAGGGCCTCAGCCCCATGGTGGGCGACGCCACGAAACCGCTGCGCAACGTGCGCCGACGTGATCTGCACTACTTGGTCGCCGACTCCGGCCTCGAACCACGCTACGACGAGACCAACGATTCGTCGGCCCATCGTCGCAATCGAGTACGGCACGAACTGCTGCCGATCATGAACGACGTGGCCGAGCGTGACGTCGTGCCGCTATTGGCGCGCCAGGCCCGCGTGCTCTTCGAGGACCGCTCCTGGCTCGATGAGCTGGCGCGGGCCGACGTGGATCTGGCGCTGGGTGACGCCAACTGTCGCGAACTGGTGACCTGGCCGAGTGCGCGACTCACGCGGTGGCTGCGAGTGCGACTGGCGACGCGAACCGAGCACGATGAGACCTACCCGCCCTCGGCCGACGAGGTCGCGCGCGCGCTGAGCGTGGTGCGCGGCGAGGCGGTGGCGTGTGAACTTAGCGGCGGACGACGCCTCTCTCGTCGCGCCCAACGCCTCACTCTCGAGTGAGGCACTCCACTACGCTGTCGAAGCATGGGTTCACTTTCTCGCGATGATTTTACGGCCCACTGGGCGCTGCACGACCTCGGCGAGGTGGCGGTCTCGGCTAAGGAGATTGCCGACCGCGTCGCAGAACTCGGTCGCCAGGTGACCCGGGACTACACCGGGCGCCCGCCGCTCCTGGTGTGCGTCCTCAAGGGTGCGCTCACTTTCATGTCGGACCTCATGCGCGCCATCGAATTGCCCGTCGAGATCGACTTCATGGCCGTCTCGTCCTACGGCGCCGCCACCAAGACGAGCGGCGTGGTGCGCATCGTCAAGGACCTCGACGTGGACCTGCTCAATCGCGACGTCATCATCGTCGAGGACGTGGTGGACTCGGGCCTGACACTTAACTACCTGCGCCAGTATCTCGGCGCACGCAATCCGCGCAGCCTCGAGGTGTGTGCTTTGCTCCTCAAGGAGGGCGAGCAGCGCGTCGAGCAGTCACTCAAGTACGTGGGCTTTACGATCCCGGCGGATTTTGTGGTGGGCTACGGCCTCGACGTGAATGAGAAATATCGCAACCTGGACGCGATTTACAACTTCACTGGCGAGGTGTAGACGTGGTCGACCGTGTTCGGGTCGAGGGTCTCATTCGCGAGCTGCTCGCTGCTATTGGCGAGGACCCGCAGCGCCCCGGACTCGTCGAGACGCCCCGGCGCGTCGCCGACATGTACGCCGAACTCTTTGAGGGTTTTGACACCGACCCCGGCGAGCACTTGATGGTGACTTTCGAAGAGGGTCACGACGAGATGGTGATGGTCCGCGACATTCCCTTCGCGTCGCTGTGTGAGCACCACCTGGTGCCCTTCACCGGACTGGCGCACGTGGCGTATCTGCCGGGACCCGAGGGGCGCATCACGGGTCTCTCGAAGATGGCGCGCCTCGTCGAGGGCTACGCCCGACGCCTGCAGGTCCAAGAGCGAATGACCACCCAGATCGTCGAGGCCATGGAGCGCGTTATGCAACCACGCGGCTCGATCGTCGTGATTGAGGCTGAGCATTTTTGTATGTCAATGCGTGGCGTCAAAAAGCCCGGCGCCACGACGGTGACCTCCGCGGTGCGCGGGGTGTTCCGCGACGACGCGGCGTACCGGTCCGAGGCTCTGCAGTACATTCACCAACGCAGGTCCACGTGGCGTTGAGCCACGAACGGTTGAGTCCGTCGGTGATGGGCATCGTGAACGTGACTCCCGACTCCTTCTTCGCCGCCGCACGCACCGAAGTACGCGACCTGTCCATTGCTCGCGGCGTCGAGCTGTTTGAGATGGGTTGTGACGTCGTCGACGTGGGGGGCGAATCGACGCGTCCCGGGGCCCTCGAGGTGCCCGTCGAGGAGGAACTCGCGCGAGTGGTACCGGTCGTTCTCGCCCTGGCGCCGCTCGGCCCCGTTTCGATTGATACCCGCAAGCCCGACGTCGCCCGCGCCGCCGTGGGGGCCGGGGCGTGCATCGTCAATGACGTGTCGGGGACGCTCATTGACGTCGCCGGGGCCCTGCACGTGGGCTACGTCGCGATGCACTCCCAAGGCGAGCCCCGGACCATGCAGCTCAGCCCACGTTACGACGATGTGGTCGGTGAAGTCCTTTCGGAGCTCGAGCAGATGGCTCGTCACGCCAGCGATGCCGGAGTGACGAAGCTCTGGCTCGACCCGGGCATCGGTTTTGGCAAGACGCTCGAACACAATCTGGCTCTCATCGCTCACTGCGACGACTTCGTCGAACTGGCCAATCGCTACGACGCGGGCGTGTTGATCGGCACAAGCCGCAAACGGTTCTTGGGACTGCTGGGACCCGAGGTGCTCGACGTGGATGACCGGCTCGAGGGATCGATCGCCACCGAAGCCTGGGCGATGCTCGAGGGTGTCGCGATGATCCGCGTGCACGACGCGCCCGTGGCGTTACAACTTCGCGAACTCATTACGCGTCCCGTTGCGGAGGTGGTCGCGTGAGGGGCAAGTGGGCCGCCGGCATCGAGCCTCGAGGCTTCACGTGGGTCTACAAGGGCATCCTCGCGGTCTCCGAGCGTCCGGGCGGATCGACGGCGGTGCATCGTCGGGTGCGTCGCGACGAGGAACTGCTCTGGCTCAAGCACCAGGGATTCGGCCGGGTGGTGTCAATCCTGCCGGTGATGCAGAACCTCGACACCTACGTGGAGCACGGACTCAGCGCGAGTCACTACGCGCTGCGCGGGGGACCCCACCAGCGTGAGGTGCTCGAAGCCTGTTACCTCGACCTCGCCAACTCGATGCGTCTGCACGTCGCGGTACTTCTTCACAGCGACGATGTGTCGGACCGGCTGCTCGGCGTCTTGGCGGGGTATCTCGTCTGGTCGAAGAAGGTTGAGACGGGCCCCGGCTCCATTGCGCTCATCGAACGCCTGTTTCGACGCTCGCTCGGCCCCGAGGGCCGCGAGATCCTCATGAGCTTGCCCGAGTCCGAGGCGGACCTGGAATCATGAGCGACGTCATCGAACTACGCGCACTGCGCGTGATGGCCATCGTCGGCGTTCTGCCCGAAGAGCGCGAACGCGAACAGCCGCTGGTGATTGACCTGGACCTCGAGCGGCCCTTTCGTGAGGCCGCGGTGAGCGACGACGTCGTGGCCACGACCAATTACGCCGACGTGCTCGCCCTGGCCGAAGGCGTCGTCGTCGAGGGGCACTTCCTCCTGCTCGAGACTCTGGCGCACCGGGTGGCCCAGGCGGTACTGAGTTTCGACGTCTCCATCGAATCCGTGCACGTGCGCGTGCGTAAGGTGCGCCCGCCGGTCGCCCAGGACGTCGGCTCCGTCGGGGTGTCGTGCACACTACGTCGCGAGCCGTGACCCGGGCGTATTTCTCATTGGGCACCAATCTGGGCGACCGCGGTGCCTTCCTGGCGTTGGGCGTATCCATCATGAGCGCCGCAGAGCCACATCGGGTGTCGCGGGTGTACAACGGCGAGCCGGTCGGTGGCGTCGTCCAAGACGACTTCTGGAACCTCGTGCTCGAGGTAACGACCAGTGCCACTCCTTACGAGTTGCTCGAGCGCGTGGCTGAGGCCGAAACTGCAGCACAGCGCACCCGCGACATCCACTGGGGTCCGCGCACCCTGGACGTCGACATCATCTGGATCGACGGCGTCAACTGTGACGAGCCGCAGTTGACGGTGCCGCACCCGCGAATGCTCGAACGCAACTTCGTGTTGGTGCCTTTACGCGAACTGCGCGAGGACCTCGTCAGTGACGAGGATCTGCGCCGCGCTGAGGGGCGCGTGGACGTTGTGGGTACACTTGAGACGTTGCACTAAACCGAACGGCACCCTCGGGGCTGGAACGGATGGACATCATGAACATCTTGATCGTCGGCGCGGGACGCGCCGGAACCTCCTTCGCTGCGGCGCTGGGCGCCCAGCACCGCGTGACGCTGGTGCACCACGACGAGTTGCCCGCGCACGTCGACGCGGACCTCGTCCTGCTCACGGTGCACGACGACGCGATTGAGAGCACTGCCGCACGACTCGTGGTGTCCGCGCACACCGTCGTGGCGCACGTGTCGGGATCTCGGCGTCTGGACGTATTGGGTTCGCACGCGCGCGTTGGTTCCCTGCACCCTCTGGCGGCATTGCCCAACGCGCAGGTGGGCGCTCGTCGTCTGCGCGGCGGCGTCTTCGCAGTCGAGGGCGATGAGCTGATCTCTCACGTGGTGAGGTCTCTCAGCGGGCGGGTCATCTCCGTGCCCGAGGACCGACGCACTCTCTATTACGCGACTGCCGTGTCGGCGGCCAATCACCTGGTGGCCCTCATGGGTCACGTCGAAGTCCTGGCCGCCGCCGCGGGCCTGGAACTGCGCGATTTTCTAGCACTGGCCCAACAGGCTCTCGACGACGTGGGCGCGCTCGGTCCGGCGCGAGCGCTGACCGGACCGGCGTCGCGCGGTGACCTCTCCACTCTCGACGCGCAGATGGCCGCGCTGCCCGGGGCCGAACGCGCCACCTACGTGGCGCTGGCGGACCGGGCCCTACGACTCGCCGACGAGAACTCGACGGTACCGTGGAACGCCTGAGTTCACTCGTGGCCTGGCGACAATTCGCCCAGTCCGCCCGCGACCAGGGTCGGCGGGTGGGACTCGTGCCGACGATGGGCGCCCTACACGACGGGCATCTTTCCTTGGTGCGCCGCGCTCGCCACAACGGTGACGTGGTCGTGCTCACGTCGTTCGTCAATCCACGCCAGTTCTCTGATCCCCGCGACCTCGCGAAGTACCCCCATGCGCCCGAGGCCGATGCCGCACTGGCCGCCGCGACGGGAGTTGACGCCTTCGTGACGCCGACGCTCCGCGAGATGTGGCCTGACTATCCGGCGCCGACGTTGACCACGGTGTCGGTGACCGAGCTGGGAGATCGCCTCGAAGGTGAGACGCGCCCCGGCCACTTCGACGGAGTGGCGAGCGTCGTGGCCAAACTCTTCACCGTCACGGGCCCCTGCCGGGCGTACTTCGGCCAGAAGGATTACCAGCAACTCGTGGTGGTGCGGCGTATGGTGAGCGACCTGGCCTTTGACGTCGAGGTTGTTGGTTGCGTCACGCAGCGTGCCGTCGACGGACTCGCGCTGTCGAGCCGCAACGCTCGTCTGAGTGCACAGGGGCTCACAGCGGCGACCTCGTTGTCGAGGGCTCTGCACGCCGCGCGCGACTCGCACGTAGTGGCGAGTGGACGTCGCACGCTGATGCGCGACGTCATGAGATCTGCCGGTGTGGACGTCGCCTACGCCGACGTCGTCGACGTGCTGACGCTGCAACCCCTCAGTGACGAGGACCGGGGAGTGGGCCGCGCCCTCGTCGCGGGCGTCGTCGAGGGAGTACGACTCATCGACAACGAGGAGATCGATCTCAGCGTGAGTGGAGGATGACGTGCTCTTAGCCATCGACGTAGGGAATACCGAAACGGTGATCGGGCTCTTTGGGCCCGACCGTCCCGAACGGCCCGACGCCATGGGATTCGCCCGCGCGTCGGGCGAGCACGGCCTGGCCTACCACTGGCGCATCTCGACCGTGACCGAGCACACGCCCGACGAGCACGCCATGATGCTCACCCAACTTCTCGACCTCGAGGGGCTCGACCTACGTAGCGCGGTGAGCGCGATTGCTATCTCCTCCTCGGCGCCAGCGGTCACGACGCAGCTGCGACGCATGGCCAATCGCTGGTTCTCCGACCTCGAGCTCACGGTGATAGGTCCGGGCACCAAGTCGGGCATGCCCATCCTCTACGACAACCCCCGCGAGGTGGGTGCGGACCGCATCGCCGACGCGGTGGGTGCCTTCGACCTCTTCCCCGGAGCACTCATCATCGTCGACATGGGTACCGCGACGGTCTTTGACGTCGTCTCAGCCAAGGGGGAGTACCTCGGCGGCGCCATCGCGCCGGGTGTCGCCATCTCGCTCGAGGCCCTCTACGCCCAGGCCTCGGCGCTGCGCTCGGTGGAACTGGTGCGCCCGCGCTCGGTCATCGGGCGTTCCACCGTCGAATCGATCCAGGCGGGCGTGCTCTACGGCTTCGCGGGCCAGGTCGACGGCGTCGTGGAGCGCATCAAGGAGGAGCTCGGCGAGGCGACGGTGATCGCCACGGGGGGACTCGCGGGTTTGATCGCCCCGCACACCAAATCGGTGCAGCACGTCGAACCGTGGTTGACTCTTCACGGATTGCGTATCGTTCATGAACGGAATCATTCAGGAGCCAGCCCGTGAACACCCCTTACACCTTTGACCACAATGCCTTCGCCGGGGCGCTGCAGAGCACCTACGCCCACTTGGTGGACGGCGAGGAGTCCGGTACCGTCGTCAACGTCGCGGGTCGCGTCATGTTGATGCGCACGCAGGGAAAACTGGCCTTCGCGACGCTGCGCGATTCAAGCGGGGAAATTCAGCTGTTCGCCCTGGCGGCACTGAGCGAAGCATTCGACGACTTCACCAAGCTGCACCTGGGCGACTGGGTGGGTGTGACCGGCGAGGTCGTGCGCACCAAGCGCGGCGAGCTCTCGGTCAAGGTGTCGTCGTGGGTGCAACTGGCCCAGGCCCTGCACAACTTCGGTGACAAGTGGGCGGGTATCAGTGACTTCGACCTGAGGTATCGCCACCGCGAAGCCGACCTGTGGGCGAATTCGAGTTCGCGTGCCTCACTGTTGCGCCGCAGCCAGGTCGTGCGCTCGATTCGTGAACGCTGCTGGGCCGCAAATTTTACGGAGGTCGAGACTCCGATGCTGAACGCCATAGCCACCGGCGCGGCGGCGCGGCCCTTTCGAACGTTTCACAACGCGCTTGATTCAGAGTTCTTCCTTCGTATCGCGCCCGAGTTGTGGCTCAAACGCCTCGTCGTCGGCGGCCTCGAGCGGGTGTTTGAACTCGGTCGCGTCTTTCGCAACGAGGGCTTGAGCCCGCGCCACAACCCCGAGTTCACCATGCTCGAGCTCTACGCGGCCTACTGGGACTATTCGGACATGATGGCCTTCACCGAAGAACTCGTGGCGGGCGTCGCCCTCGACGTCCTGGGTACGACCGAGGTGCTCTACCAGGGTCGCGAATTCTCCTTCGCCGCCCCCTGGCCCCGACGTACCATGGCCGAACTGGCATCGCACGCCGTGGGCGAGGACGTTTCGGTGCATACGTCGCGCGCTCGACTGGTTGAGTTGCTCAACGAGCGCGAAGTCACCGCGCACGACAGCTGGGGCGCCGGACGTTGCCTCGCGGAACTCTTTGAAGTCACCTGTGAGGAATCGCTGTGGAACCCGATCTTCGTGACAGATTTCCCGGTCGACGTCTCGCCGTTGGCGCGCCGCCACCGTGACGACCCGGAGTTGACCGAGCGTTTCGAGTCCTACGCGGCCGGGCGAGAGCTCTCCAACGGATTTTCGGAGCTCAACGATCCCGCGGACCAACGTTCGCGCTTCGAAGAGCAGGCGCGTCTCGCGGCGGCGGGTGACGACGAGGCGATGCGCATCGACGAGGACTACATCAAGGCGCTCGAGTGGGGACTGCCGCCGACGGCCGGACTGGGCGTCGGCGTGGACCGATTGTCGATGCTGATCGCCGACGAGGCCAATATTCGTGAGGTCATCGCATTTCCGACCCTGAAGCCGCTGCGCGATTAGTAGTCGGGAAAGTCCTCGAGCAACGAGGCGAGGAACGACGTCAATCCGTCGCGCAGTGCCGCGCTCGGTACCACGCGCAACGCCGCGTCGGCCAAATTGAGGAAGCTCTGCGCCGCGTCGATGGTGGCTTCGACGCCGCCACTCGCGACGACCAGTTTGCGCGCGCGTTCGCGGTCATCCACATCGAGGGTTGAGCCGAGCAGCGAGGCCAACTCCTCGCCCTGGGTCTCGTCGGCCAGCGCCACCAGAGTGGGCAGGTTGTAAATGCCCTCGGCGAGGTCCTGGCCGGCGGGCTTACCCAGTTGGTTGTCGACGGCGATGAGGTCCAGCACGTCGTCGCGCAGCTGGTAGACCATGCCGAAGCAACGGCCGAACTCGGTCAGCGCGTCGCGTACCTCGGTCGGGTGTCCGGCCGTCAGGGCGCCAATTCGGCAACTCGCCGACATCAGCGCTGCGGTCTTGCCTTCGATGGCCTCGAAGTAGTCGGCCTCGGTCCGGTGCACCGAAAAAATCGTCCGCACCTCGGCGACCTGGCCGCGGGTCAGCCAAGCCAGGGTGTGGGCCATGAGCCCGGCGACTTCGACGCCGAGGTCGGCGGCAATGCCCGCCGAGCGGGCCATCAAGTAGTCGCCCCCGACGATGGCGATCAGATTGCCGTAGCGGGCGTTCACGCTGTCGACGTTGCGCCGAATTTCGGCCTCGTCCATGACGTCGTCGTGGTAGAGCGACGCCAGGTGCATCAGCTCCACCGAGACGCCCCCGAGCAGGTCCTCGCGAGTGGCGTCGCGCTCGCCCATGGTTGCCGAGGAAATAGCGAGTATGGGACGCAGTCGTTTACCGCCGGCGTAGATCAGGTGAGTGGTCACTTGATCGAGGTACTCGTCGCCGAAAATAACCGACTCAGCCAGGAGAGATTCCAGACGCTGCAGATCGGCCTCGACCAGTTCCAGGCGTAGTCGCTCGTGGGGGTTCACCCCAACACTCTAGATGAGCGTCTGAGGACTCTATTAGGTGCAGAATGGAGGTACGCGAAGCACCGGTACACTGCAATTACGAGTACGGAAAAGGATTCCAATTGTTCGAACGATTTACAGACCGGGCCCGGCGAGTGTTGGTTCTCGCACAGGAAGAAGCACGTGACCTGAACCACGCCTTCATCGGGACCGAACACATCTTGTTGGGTCTCATCCGCGAGGGTGAAGGTGTCGCCGCCAAGGCCCTCGACGCCCTGGGCGTGACGTTCGACGTGGTGCGCGAAAAGGTCGAGGAGGCCATTGGCCCCAACTCCAACCCGAGCCCCGGTTCGCCGCCGTTCACGCCGCGCGCGAAGAAGGTCCTCGAGTTGTCACTACGCGAAGCTCTGCAGCTCGGTCACTCCTACATCGGGACCGAGCACATGTTGCTCGGCCTCGTGCGCGAGGGCGACGGCGTCGCCGCCCAGGTCCTGAATGACCTCGGGGCCGACATGGCGCGAGTGCGCACCCAAGTGATCCAGATGATGTCCGGACAGGCCGGTAAGGAAGCCGGACCGAGTTCGACTACCAGCTCGAAGTCTGACTCCGAGGGTGCGGGGGGCTCGGCGGTGCTGGACCAGTTCGGCCGCAATCTCACGCAATTCGCTCGCGAGGGCAAGCTCGACCCGCTAGTCGGGCGCGACAAGGAAGTCGAGCGCGTCATGCAGGTGCTCTCGCGGCGTACCAAGAACAATCCGGTTCTGATTGGTGAGCCCGGCGTCGGCAAGACCGCCATCGTCGAGGGACTGGCCCAGAAGATCGTGGCCAACCAGGTGCCGGTCACGCTCGCCGACAAGCAGCTCTACACGCTCGACCTGGGCGCGCTCGTCGCCGGTAGCCGCTACCGCGGTGACTTCGAAGAGCGCCTGAAGAAGGTCCTGAAGGAAATCCGCACCCGTGGCGACATCATCTTGTTCATCGACGAGATCCACACCCTGGTGGGCGCCGGGGCCGCCGAAGGTGCCATCGACGCGGCGTCGATTTTGAAGCCGATGCTGGCCCGCGGTGAACTGCAGACGGTGGGCGCCACGACCATCGACGAGTACCGCAAGCACATCGAAAAGGACGCCGCCCTCGAGCGCCGCTTCCAGCCCGTCAAGGTGGAGCAGCCCTCGATCGCGATGACCATCGAGATCTTGAAGGGTCTGCGCGAGGTCTACGAGGAGTTCCACGCCGTCAAGATCACCGACCAGGCGCTCATCGCGGCCGCGAATCTCGCCGACCGCTACATCTCTGACCGTTTCTTGCCCGACAAGGCGATTGACCTCATCGACGAGGCCGGTAGCCGACTGCGCATCCGTCGCATGACCGCTCCGCCCGCCGCCAAGCGCTTCGACGAGGATATCGCTCGCGTGCGCGCCGACAAAGAATCGGCCATGGAGAAGGGCGCCCTCGAACAGGCCAAGGCCCTCGAGGAGCAAGAGCGCGAACTCATCGTCAAACGAGACGAGTTCGACGCGTCGATGAAGGCATCGGGTGGCGAGACCTTTGACCTGGTTGACGAAGAGACCATCGCCGAGGTGCTCGCGAACTGGACCGGCATCCCGGTCTACCGCCTCACGGAGGAAGAGACTTCGAAGTTGTTGCGCATGGAGGACGAACTCCACAAGCGCATCATCGGCCAGGACGAAGCGATTAGCGCATTGAGCCGCGCCATTCGCCGCACCCGCGCGGGGTTGAAGGACCCCAAACGTCCGGGCGGATCGTTCATCTTCCTCGGACCGACCGGCGTGGGCAAAACCGAACTCGCCAAGACCTTGGCCGAGTTCCTCTTTGACGATCAGGACGCTTTGATCCAACTCGACATGAGCGAATACATGGAGAAGCATTCGGTGAGCCGTCTCGTGGGTTCGCCCCCGGGATACGTGGGCTACGACGAGGGTGGTCAGTTGACCGAAGCGGTGCGACGCAAGCCGTTCTCCGTGGTGCTCTTCGACGAGGTCGAAAAGGCCCACCCCGACGTCTTCAACACGCTGCTACAGATTCTCGAGGATGGCCGCTTGACCGATTCGCAGGGCCGCGTCGTGGACTTTAAGAACACGATCCTCATCATGACCTCCAACCTCGGCACCGCCGACTTGCGCAAGACCATTGGTTTCTCGAAGGGAACCGACATGGCCAGCCACGAGCGCATGAAGGAAAAGGTCCACCAGGCCCTCAAGAACCACTTCCGTCCCGAATTCCTCAACCGCATTGACGACACGATCGTCTTTCACGAGTTGACCAAGGACGAGGTGATTGCCATCGCCGACCTGTTCATCTCGCGTCTGCGCGAGCAGCTGGCGGTGCAGGGACTCGGACTCGAGCTCTCGGCCGCGGCCCAGGCCTACTTGGCCGACAAGGGCTACGACCCCGAATTGGGAGCGCGTCCGCTGCGTCGTGCGATCCAGACCTACGTCGAGGACGTATTGAGCGAGAAGCTTCTCTTCAAGGAGTTCCACGCTCCCCAGACCATCGTCATCGACGTGGTCGAGGGCGCCGACGGACCCTCGTTGAGTTTCGAAGGCGTCGAGGGCCTGCCGCCCTCGGTCGACTTCGAAGACCTCTCGCCGAACGCCTAATCGTCACAGTCGGCTCCTAGAGTGAGTCGCGTGAAGACCCACTCGATTCACGTCTGTCGCGAATGCGGCGCGACGTCACCGCGCTGGGTGGGGCGCTGTCCGGGTTGCGCGGCGTGGAACTCGCTCGACGAGGAGAAAGTCGCCACTCGAGCGGTGACCATCCACTCGCCGGTCACCGTCGCACTGCACACCGTGGACGGCGAGGACCACGAACGCCTGTCGACGGGCGTCGGCGAACTCGACCGAGTGCTCGGCGGAGGTCTCCTCGCGGGGTCGACGACGCTCCTCTTTGGCGAGCCGGGCGTCGGTAAATCCACCTTGGCGCTGATGAGTCTGCGCGCCCTGGCCCTCAATGGCGCCTCGGTGCTGCTCATTGGGGCCGAGGAATCGGCGGGGCAAGTTGCTCAGCGGGCCCGACGATTGGGCGACGTGCCGGTCGGGCTCGACGTTGCGACGACGACGTCGGTGGCGACGGCGCTGACCTTGATCGACGAACGCCGCCCCCGAGTGTGCGTCATCGACTCCATCTCGGCGATGAGCGATGATGATCTCGCGGGAGTGGCCGGATCGGTCGCCCAGGTACGCAACGCCACCGAGCGCCTGTGCGCCGCTGCCAAGACGACGTCGACCGCGCTCATCCTCGTAGGCCACGTCACCAAGGACGGCGAACTGGCCGGTCCGCGCACCCTGGAGCACCTCGTTGACACGGTGGTGCGTATCGAGGGCGACCGCTACGCGTCGTTGCGTGTGGTGCGCGCTCTCAAGCATCGCTTCGGTCCCACGGGCGAAGTCGGCCTGCTCGAAATGGCGAACGAGGGCCTGCGCGACTTGCCCGACACGGCCGTCGCGCTGCGCCAGCCGGCCGAGGACGTGCCCGGAGTCGTCTTTACCGTGACGAACGACGGATCGCGTTCCTTTCTCGTGGAAATCCAGGCGTTGGTGGCCTCCAGCTCTGCCTCGCCGCGACGAGTCGCGCACCAGGTTTCCTCCCAGCGCCTGTCGCTCATGCTGGCGGTGCTCGAAGCGCGCTGCGACATCGACGTGAGCGGCCTCGACGTTTTTTCCGCCACCGCCGGGGGACTCGCCGCCACTGAACCGGGGGTCGACTTGGCCCTCGCCCTCGCGGTTGCCTCGGCGGCCGTTGGTTTCTCGGTTCCGCGTTCGCTCGTTGCTGTCGGTGAAGTCGGACTCGCCGGAGAACTACGCGCGGTGAGCGGACTGACCCGGCGCGTACGCGAGGCCCAGCGCCTGGGCGCAACGAGTGTCGTCGTGCCCAGGGCCGGCGAACTCGAGGCCGTCGAGGGCGTGAGGGTGCTGCGCTGCTCGACGCTCGACGAGGCCATTGCCGTTGCTCGTGAGGGTGCAGTCATCGGTTCTAGGTCTTAGGCCCGAAGTCCTAGAAGGCGGTCGTGTACCCGTTGATCGCCGGTTGGCCGCCCAGGTGAGCGTAGAGAACACGCGAGCCCGGCTCGAAGGCGCCTTCGCGTACTAGGTCAATCAGCCCGGCCATGGACTTGCCCTCGTAGACGGGATCGACGATCATCCCCTCGAGGCGTGCCACGAGGCGGATGGCCTCGATGGTCTTCTCGTCGGCGACGCCGTAGACGCCGGCGTGCCAGCGATCGAGCAAGATGATCTCGTCGTCGACGAGATCGCGGCCCAGATCGATTGCCGCAGCGGTGCGCTGGGCGATGCGCTTGATCTGCTCCCAGGTCTGGGGAACCGTAGCCGAAGCGTCGATGCCCCAGACGTCCTGGGCGCGTCCCGAGTGCGCGAATCCGGCGATCATGCCCGCCTGCGTCGAGCCCGTGACCGAGCACACGATGACGGTATCGAAACGTACGCCGAGTTCGGCCTCTTGGTCCTGCACCTCGAANNCGCCGGGTCGAGGCGCACGTCGGCTCCCATGAGGCGCGACAGGAGAATGTTGCCGGTCGTTTCATAGTGGGGCTCGTCCCAGTCGACCCAGTGCTCTTGGACCAGGACGCAGCCCAGCCCCAGATGTGCGGCGACGGCGGCGACTTGGCGCGTGTGGTTGGACTGGACGCCTCCNNCGCCGCCGAGATGGGCACTCAGTCGATCCAAGCGTTGCAGGGGCGAGGGGCCGAAGGTGAGGGGGATCCGAGCGGAGGCTTCGAGGGCTGCACGCGACATGGCACTCCTTTATTGGGTGTTGACACTGACATGTTGACACTTTCGTACCCGGTGGGGAGCCTCATCTGACACGTTTGTCAGAAAATTTGGTAGAATTACTAATCCCCTAAGCGCACTCGCGCGCCTTTTCTTTGAGGAGAAACCGAGTCATGGCCACTCACAAGTACAAGAAGGGTGATCGTCTCGTTTACCCTCATCACGGGGCCTGCACCGTTGAAAAGATCGAGAAGATGACCGCCTTTGACGTCAAGCAGGACTACCTCAAGCTCAAGGTCGCCTACACCGACCTAATCTTGATGGTGCCCGTTGCCAACGCCGAATCGGTCGGACTTCGTGAAGTGATCAACGACGAAGAGGTCGAAGAGGTCTTCGCGGTGCTGCGCAAGAAGGAAGCGCGCATGCCCACCAACTGGTCACGCCGATTCAAGAATCATTCCGAGAAGCTGCGTTCGGGCGACATCTACCAGGTCGCCGAAGTCGTGCGGAACCTGTCGATTCGCGACAAGGATAAGGGCCTCTCGGCGGGTGAGAAGCGTATGTTGACCCGCGCGCGTCAGATCCTGGTCTCGGAGCTGACCTTCGCTCTCAACGTGGACACTGATGCGGCGGAGGAAAAGCTCGCCTCAGTGCTGCCGTAGTCGTGACGGTGGCCGCCGTCGTCGTGGCTGGCGGTCGCGGGGTCCGCTTTGGCGGTCCCAAGCAGTTCTCTGTCCTCGGTTACGAAACCGTTGCCGCCCGCAGTGTGCGTGTCTCGCGCAGCGTGGCCGACTTCGTCGTACTCGTTGTGCCCGATGAGTACGACGGTCCCGGAGAAGGAGCCGACGCGGTTGTCCCCGGCGGAGACACTAGGGCCGCCTCGGTGAGGGCCGGACTCAAGGCATTGCCCGATTGCGACATCGTCGTCGTGCACGACGCCGCCCGCCCCTTGGCATCGCAGCGACTCTTCACCGCGGTGGTCGACGCCGTCACGGCGGGTGCCGATGCGGCGATACCGGGGCTAAGAGTCACCGACACCGTCAAGCGAATCGCGAACCGTGACGGTCAGTCCATCGTCGTCGGGACCATTGACCGCAGTGAACTGGTGACGGTGCAGACGCCCCAGGCGTTTCGACGCGACGTGCTCGAGCGCGCTCACCACACCTTGAGCGACGCAACGGACGACGCCGCGCTCGTCGAAGCGATGGGCGGCGTCGTTGTCATCGTGAGCGGTGAAGTGTCGAATCTCAAGATCACTGACCCCAGTGATCTGCTGCGCGTCGCCACGGCACTCGAGGAGGACTCGTGAGGATCGGACAGGGAATCGACGTCCATCGATTCAGCGACGACACCAGCCGCGAACTGTGGCTCGGACTGGTCCACCTTGAAGGAGAGACCGGTCTCGCTGGGCACTCTGACGCCGACGTCGCTACCCATGCCTTGATTGATGCGCTGCTGGGTGCGGCGAACCTCGGCGACATCGGGCGACTCTTCCCGAACGACGACCCTCAGTTCTTGGGAGTTGCGTCGCGCACAATGCTGATGGAGGTCTTGCGTCGCCTGAACGATGAACGTTGGCGTCCCGTGTCAGTTGACGTCACCATTATCGCCGAGCGGCCCAAACTGGCTACGTATATGGCGACGATGTCGCAGGAGCTCTCGGCCGTCGTTGGTTGTGTTGTCTCGGTGAAGGCGACGACCGCTGAGGGGCTCGGTGCGCTCGGCCGGGCTGAGGGAATCTGCGCCACCGCAATTGCACTACTAGAAGAATTGCCATGAGTCCCCGACCCGCCCCGCGCCGCGGCCCACAGGGCCGACCGTCTCGTCAGGGAGGCCGCCCGATGACGGGCGGCCAGGTGGGAGGACCTCGCCGTGCGCCGAGTCGCGAGAAGGAAGGCCTCGGGGGAGAGCAAGTCGAGGGGCGGCACGCCGTTCTTGAGTTACTGAAGGCACGTCGTCGAACAGTCCAGAAGATCTACATCGCCGACGCGCAGGATCCTTCGGACATCCTCGACGCCATTGAGCGCGAAGCTCAACGCCAGCACGTGCCGACGCAAGTAATCTCCATGGCAAGACTCGATCGTGAAGCGCGAACCGAGGGTCACCAGGGTGTTCTCGCATTTGCATCGCGACTCGAGACCGTGACTCTTGATGACTTGTTGGAGAATGTTCATCCATTTTTGTTGGTGTGTGATGGCGTGACCGACCCACGCAACCTTGGAGCGATGTTACGCAGCGCCGACGGGGCCGGAGTCACCGGAGTTGTCGTGCCGCGCCACCGTTCAGCTCGAATCTCCCCAACGGTGACCAAGACCGCGGCAGGCGCAATTGAATACTTGACGTTCTGTGACGTCGGAGGAATCCCCACTGCGATCGATCAGCTCAACAAGGTGGGTGTGCTGACCGTTGGACTCGCCGGTGAATCCAAGGCGTCTCTCTACGACCTTGACCTGGGGTCCACACCGGTGGCTCTCATCGTCGGCGGTGAAGAAAAGGGTCTTGCCCCACTGACTCGAAAGCGCTGCCAGGCTGTAGTGTCGATTCCTCAACTGGGCAAGATCAGTTCATTGAACGCCGGAGTTGCGGTGTCCGTTGCCGCATTCGAAGTTGCGCGTCAGAGGAGCCTTCGACCGTCGAAGAAGAGCTAGCGGGACTATTGAATTGCAACCGTTGTAGATATGCTTTGGTGCTTTCAACATCTAATCGATTCAATGGATGGACTTGAGCGTTCAAATAATTGTGTTGAATTGACTGGTCGAGTGCGTATCCATCAGAGAGGACCTGCGTGAGTTCACGAATCGTTCGCCGGTTAGGACCTGCTTTGGCCGCACTGGCAGTTGCCACTTTGGGAATGGTTGGTATATCTAACGCAGCGTCAGCTTTGCCTCCGGCCCTACACACTGTCACCTTCCATGACAATGTTCCGGGTTCCAAGACAGCTTCAATCCTGCAGACGGACAATATTTCGGCGCCGTTACAGGCTTTCTCGACCATGAATTTCTCGTATTCGAATTACTTCTTTAGTGATTGGAATACGGAGCCAAATGGAAGTGGGACGGTCTATTTAGATCAAGTGACCTTCCCGTTTACCGGCGACGTTGACTTGTATGCACAGTGGATTCAAGTAACACATTCCGTTATTCTCTATACCAATTTGGCGAGTACTGACAACTCAAATTCAGTGGAAACTGGTAATTCCCCAAAGTCATTGACGTCAGTGTCAACTCTTGGAATCGCGAATCCAAACCACACCTTCTCGGGCTGGAACAGTCAGCGCGATGGAAAAGGCATTAATTATGGCGATCAAGCCATCTATTCATTTGTGTCGGACCTTTTGCTTTACGCGCAATGGGGTCTTAATGAAGAAACTTTGTCCTTCGCCTCAAACAGTGGATTGGGGATAGTCCCACCCATCACGGCTGCTTACGGAAGCTCGGTGACTCTTCCAAACGGCAGTTCTTTTTCAAAGACTGACTACGCATTCAATGGCTGGAATACGGTGCCGGACGGTAGTGGTACGGAATACGTGCCCGGCGCGTCGATCACGGTCTCGACCGGAGAGACGTTCTACGCGATGTGGTCCCGCGACGCCTACGAGATCTCGTTCGCTGTTCCTGGGCTCAAGGACAAAGTCGCACCGATCTCGGTACTGGCTGGAGATTCCATCCACCTACGGTCGTCGTCTGGACTATCAAAGCGGGGCTACACATTCTCAGGTTGGTTCACCGCCCCCACAGGCGGCCACTTCGCGGGCAAGAGCGACGCGTCGTACACGCCAGCGGCGTCGGTCACTTTATACGCGCACTGGGCCGCGAATACCGTCGTCGAATTGCAATTTTCCGATAATGGGGGCGTCGGGCACATCCCCGCGCGCAGCGTGCACTCGGGCCTCGTCGTCGTAATCCCCAATGGTGCGGGCCTGCACCGTAAGGGCTTCACCTTTCGTGGTTGGGCGTCGAGTCCTCGTGCCCCGGGTCCAACCATTCACGTCGGCTCGAAGCTCGTTCTGACTCACCACACAGTCCTCTTCGCATTGTGGCGCCGAGCGCTCCCGTCATCGACGCCTCAGGTACTTTTGGGTAGCGTCGGAATCTTTCGACCGGATTCGAGCGTTTTGACCCCCGCGATGCGCCATTATGTTGAACTGCTCGCCATTGGCATCAACCAGCACAACCGAACCATGGTGCTGGTCTACGGCTACGCCACCTCGGTGGATTCAGCCAAGGGATCGGCGATGTTGAGCCTTCAACGAGCACTGTCTGTCGAGAAGCAACTTAATTTCGACTTGGTGGGCCTCAACGACGTCGGCGTGCTCGTGCACGCGACAGGCGAAGGGCGTTTGACTGACTCCGCGTTGGCGTCGTTTCGAAAAGTGGAAGTTTTCGCTAACTAGCGCTGGACCAATCGGCTGCGAGGGACTCGGTGCACGCCGGGCAGCGCGACGCGCCGACGTTGATGGATGTCAAACACGCGGGGCAGGCGGCCATCTCGGGGTCGACCGGCGCCTCGTAGCCATTGCGACGCTTCATCACGGCCATGGGCTTGACAACGAGAAAGAATAATACGAGTCCCACAATGAGCAGGGTAAAGATCGCATTGATCACGAGTCCGTAAAGGATGTGGCTGCCGTTGACGGTGAAGTAGAGCGTGGAGAAATTCGAACGGCCAAAGAAGGCGGCGATCAAGGGGGTGAAGAATCCCTTTACGATCGCGGTCACTACCGCCGTGAACGCGACGCCGATGGCGACGCCAATCGCTAGGTCAATTGCGTTGGCCTTCAAGATGAAGGAACGAAACTCCTTGACTGTGCTTCCGATGCCGTCGACAACACCCATAGTGGACCACTTTCCTCGTCGAAAGACAGAATCATAGGCAAGTGAGATGCGTGCCGGTGGAGGGATTTGAACCCCCGACCTGACGATTACAAATCGCCTGCGCTGCCAGACTGCGCCACACCGGCGGGAAGGAACCTAGGTTAGTAAAAGTTCACGTGACGCCCCAATGAAGAACATTTTGTATCTAAACGAGGCGCTGCGCTGCAATAGTCTGTTGCGGTGGCTACTGCAAGAGATTCGTCCAACTCACCCAAGGGCGGTTCGCATTACCAGCCGTCACTCTGGATCATGCTGATTATCCTGGTGCTCTTCGTGGGCACGACCTTCATAGCGTTGCGCTCGCATTCACACGCCAAGCCGGGCCCGAAACACACGACGACTTCGAGTACGACGACGACGACGTCGACGACGCAGACGACCGTACCTCGTTCGACAGTGAGTGTTCAGGTCGCCAACGGCACCACCGTCCCCGGCTTGGCAGGTACGTACACTCGCAAGTTGCAAACGTACAGTTGGGACGCTCTACCGGCGATTAACGGTCCTACCGAAACGGCGACGGTTGTGTACTACCACCCGGGCTTCCTTTGGGCCGCTCAGGCGATCGCGACGGAAATCGGTGCACCGGCCACCGCGGCCAAGCCGATTGGCGCGACCGCACCGGTTCCCGGGGCGTCGGGCGACAAGGTCATCGTGATCCTCGGATCCGACGTCGCGTCCTAGTCCTCCGCGGGTAGTTCCACCTCGAAACGAACGAGGGCCGCGCGCAGGACTTCAACGGCCATGGGACGCAGTTCCTCCAGCGGGCGATTACGGTGACGTCTGATGCCGAGGTCCACCTGGGCTAGAGACGAGACGCCATACTTCTGGGCCACGTCGATCAGCATCGCGATCTCCACGCCGTAGGCCGATTCGAGGGTCAGGGCCTCGAGGGTGTCACGCCAAGCCGCCGACTCACCGGCGAGAGGCTGACGAATTTCGCCCAGTCCCGGATAGAGCAGAGAAAGTATCGGGCGAGCCGCGAGTTCGTTGACGCGACCTCCGCCGGAGGGCATCTCGTGCAGCGGACGTTCATAGTAGCCCTTGACGAGGTGAATGTCGGGACGCTCGAGTAGTGGCTGGATCATACGCGCCACGTAGTCGACCCCGGTGTTGAGAACGTCGCCGTCGAGGAAAACCAATAATTCTGAGTTCGTGGCGCGAAGTCCGGCCTCGAGCGCCTGTCCCTTGCCCGAGGGACCGACGAGGTCGATGACTCGGGCCCCGTGGTGGGTGGCGACTGAGTGGGTGTCGTCGCTGGAATGATCGTTGATCACCACGACCTCGTCGACGAATCCCTCGTAGTGCGTCGCGGCGTCAATGACCGCGCCAATAGTGGCGGCCTCGTTACGGGCGGGGACGATGACCGCGACGCTGTGACGGCGTCGAAAATTCCAGACCGTGGCCAGGTCAAAGTCTTCGGAGGACAGAGTCCAGGGGGCATTGATTCGCTTCATGCCCAAATGATACGAGATGGGCGTTGCGCTTCGAACTTGACACCACTAACGTGTCCAGTCAGAATAGTTATGTCATCAAGAGCGACTGAGGGGCGGGCCCGATGAAGTCGCGACAACCAGTGTGAGCCACAGTAACCCTGTCACACCAGGTGCCAAAGCCCGAACGATGAAAAGGGAGATATGAGTTTCGCTACCGGCCTTCTATGTCGAGAGTGTGGTACCGCCTACCCGGCGGAAGCCCGCTACTCGTGTGAATTCTGCTTTGGTCCCCTCGAGGTGAATTACGACCTCGAATCCGCCAAGGGCGTCGTGACACGCGAGTCCATTGAGTCGGGCCCCAAATCGATTTGGCGCTACGGTGCCCTGTTGCCCGACCCTGGCGTCGAGCCCGTCGACCTGGGCGCGGGGTGGACGCCGCTTCGTCGCGCTACGCGCCTGGCCGATGTCCTAGGCGTGAAGGAACTGTGGCTCAAGGACGACACCCGCAACCCGACCGGTTCCTTCAAGGACCGCGTGGTCTCGGTGGCGCTGTCGAGCGCACGGCGCCTGGGCTTCACCACCGCGGCCTGCGCCTCGACCGGCAATCTCGCGACGTCAGTGGCCGCGCACGCGGCGTTCATCGGCTGGCCGAGTGTCACCATCATTCCGTCGGATCTCGAGAAATCCAAGATTGCCATGACCGCTATTTTCGGAGGCACGGTTCTCGGCGTCCAGGGCAACTACGACGACGTGAACCGACTCTGCGTGGAACTCGTAGCCGAGCACCCGGACTGGGCGTTCGCCAATGTCAACCTGCGCCCCTACTACGCCGAAGGTTCCAAGACCTTGGCCTTCGAGATTTGTGAGCAGCTCGGCTGGACGACGCCCGACCAGGTCGTCGTGCCCCTCGCGTCGGGTTCGCAGTTCACCAAGGTCGCCAGGGGCTTTCGCCAGTTCATCGAACTTGGCCTCGTCGAGGGCACCGAGCCGGTGCTCTTCGGCGCCCAGGCGACGGGATGCTCGCCGATCGCTACGGCGTTCTTCGAAGGTGCTGAGGTGGTAACCCCTCAGCGTCCCCACACCATCGCCCGCTCGCTCGCCATTGGCAACCCCGCCGACGGACCCTACGTGCTCGACGAATTGCGAGCCCACGGCGGCGACTGCGGCTCGGTGAGCGACGAGGAGATCCTCGAGTGCATCGGTCTCCTGGCCGAAACCGAGGGAGTCTTCGCCGAGACCGCCGGCGGCGTGACCATCGCGTCACTGCGTCAGATGGTGCGCCGTGGCACGATCGACCCGAATAAGTCGATCGTCGCGATCATTTCGGGACATGGCCTCAAGTCCCTTGACGCCATCGTCGACACCGCGACGGTGTCGTCCACCATCACCCCATCGCTCGCCGCGGCCGAAGAGGCCCTTCGCTTCCACCAGTTGGTCAGTGCCCCGTGAGCGTGATCGTTCGCCTGCCGAGCCAACTGCGCACCCTGGTCGGGGGCGCCGGAGAGGTCCCTGTCGAGGCCAGCACCGTGCGCGAGGCCATCGCCGCGGTGGACGAGGCGTACCCGGGCATTGCCTTTCGCGTGCTCGACGACAAGGGCGCGCTGCGCCGTTTCGTGAACGTCTTCGTCGCCGACGAGGACGTGCGGTTCCTTCAGGGTCTCGACACGGTTCTCGCTGCGGGAACGACGGTCTCCCTGGTACCGGCGGTCGCGGGGGGCTGACCCGCTTTAGCACTCGCACCCTTAGAGTGCTAATATTGACTTTGCACCGATAGCGGTGCAGTCACACTAGGAGGATTCGCTGTGGCGAAACTAATCGCTTTCGATGAAGAAGCCCGTCGCTCGCTCGAGCGCGGAATGAACAAGTTGGCCGACGCCGTGCGCGTCACCTTGGGACCCAAGGGCCGCAACGTCGTCTTGGACAAGAAGTGGGGCGCCCCCACCATCACCAACGACGGCGTTTCCATCGCCAAGGACATCGACCTCGAGGACCCCTTCGAGAAGATCGGCGCCGAACTGGTGAAGGAGGTCGCCAAGAAGACTGACGACGTCGCTGGCGACGGCACCACCACTGCCACGGTGCTCGCGTGGGCCATGGTCCGCGAGGGTCTGAAGAACGTCGCCGCCGGTGCCAACCCGATGTCACTGAAGAAGGGCATCGAGGCCGCGGTGGAGACCGCTATTGCGTCCTTGCACGATCTCGCCAAGCCGGCCGACACCAAGGAGCAGATCGCCCAGGTCGCCTCCATCTCGGCCGCTGACCCTGAGATCGGCCTGATGATCGCCGACGCCATCGACAAGGTTGGCAAGGACGGCGTCATTACCGTCGAGGAGAGCCAGTCCTTCGGAATGGACATGGACCTCGTCGAGGGAATGCGCTTTGACAAGGGTTACATCGCCCCGTACTTCGCCACCGATACCGAGCGCCAGGAAGCTGTTCTTGAGAACGCCTACCTCCTACTCGTCTCGAGCAAGATCACCTCAGTACGCGACATTTTGCCGGTACTGGAGAAGGTCATGCAGTCGGGTCGTCCGCTGCTCATCATCGCCGAAGACGTCGAGGGCGAAGCCCTCGCCACGCTCGTCGTGAACAAGATTCGTGGCACCTTCAAGTCCGTCGCCGTCAAGGCCCCGGGATTTGGCGAGCGCCGCAAGGCCATGTTGCAGGACATCGCGATCCTGACTGGTGCGACGGTTATTGCCGAAGAGGTGGGCCTCAAGCTCGAGAACGCCGCGATTGAACTGCTGGGACAGGCCCGCAAGATTGTGGTCACCAAGGACGAGACCACCATCGTCGAAGGGGCCGGCACCGAAGAGGAGATCAAGGGCCGCGTCGCGCAGATCAAGGCCGAGATCGAGAACACCGACTCCGACTACGACCGCGAGAAGCTCCAGGAGCGACTCGCCAAGTTGTCCGGTGGCGTCGCCGTCATTAAGGTCGGCGCCGCCACGGAGGTAGAGCTGAAGGAAAAGAAGCACCGCATCGAAGACGCTGTTTCTACCACCAAGGCCGCCATTGAAGAGGGTGTCGTTCCCGGCGGTGGCGTGGCGCTGCTGCGCAGCCAGACCGCGATTTTGGCTCTCGCTGAGACCTTGAACGGTGACGAAGCGACCGGCGCACGCATGGTCGCCAAGGCCGTCGAGGCACCGCTCAACCAGATCGCGGTGAACGCCGGTCTTGAGGGCGGCGTCATCGTGGACAAGGTCCGCAACCTGCCGACTCCCACTGAGGGACTCAACGCGGCGACCAACATTTACGAGGACTTGCTCAAGGCCGGTGTGATTGACGCCGCCAAGGTGACCCGCTCAGCCCTGCAGAACGCCGCGTCAATTGCCGCGCTGTTCCTCACCACCGAGTGCGTCATCGTCGACAAGCCCGAAGAGCACGCTCCGGCGATGCCCGGCGGCGGTATGGACGACTACTAAACAATCTCCGCAGATCGTTGAAACCGCGGGGCCTTCGGGCCCCGCGGTTTTGTGCATGTGGCGCCCTCCCTATCATGGTGCCATGACCACAACGCCCCTCTCGCCCTCGCGCGGACTCAACGTTCTGCACCTCTTTTGTCACGTGGAGCACGCCATCGACCGCGACGTCGTGCACCAAGCGATGGACGAGGCGCTCGCCACCGGCATGCAGATCGTAACGACCGCCATCATGGGAGCCAAGGCCGACCTGGGCTTCATGATCCTTGGCGAAGACCTCTGGGAACTGCGTAGGTTCCAGTCAAAGATTCAAGCCGCCGGCCTCGTGGTGTCGGAGTCCTACGTCTCGGTGACCGAGGTGTCGGAGTACGCGTTGGGCATGCCCGAAGAGATGTTGAACGCGCGGCTCTACCCCGTTTTGCCACCGTCGGACATGAAGGCCTTCTGCTTCTACCCGATGTCCAAGCGACGCGGCGAAGAAAAGAACTGGTTCGCCCTGTCGTTCGAATAGCGTGAGACGCTGATGCGCGAGCACGGCAAGTCGGGCCGTAACTTTAAGGGTCGGGTCCTGCAGGTGGTGACCGGTTCGACGGGACTCGATGACTGGGAGTGGGGCGTGACGCTCTTTGGGGTACGTCCTGATGACTTGAAGGACTGTGTGTACACCATGCGTTTTGACGAGGCGTCAATGCTCTACGCCGAGTTTGGTCCCTTTTACACCGGACTCGTCGGCGACCTTGACGAAGTGCTCGACGCCACCCTGGCCTGACGAAGGTAGCGTCAGTTTCGTGAGTATGTCTGCGTCAGAAAAGGACCTGCGCCGTTGGGCTGAGGCGCTCGCGGGAGTCGCTCGGACAGGACTCGCCTTCACCGAGAGCCAATTCGAGCGCGAGCGCTACGAAGAGATCTTGCACATCGCCGGTGACATCAAGGTAACCGCCGACGATGGACGCGACGGGGCACTGGACCGCGACGGCCACGTGGTCGAATGGATGAAGGAACTCGGCGAGGGCGTCGCTGGTTACGTCACCCCCAAAGTCGCGGTGGGCGCCGCGGTGGTGAACGACGAGGGCAAGCTACTTCTGATCCAACGGGCCGATTCGGGCGTCTGGCTGTATCCAACCGGCTGGTGCGACGTGGGCTACTCCGCACCCGAAGTCGTCGTCAAGGAAGTCCTCGAAGAGACCGGGATCGAAGTGGAGCCGGTTCGGCTCATCGGAGTCCTCGACGGGCTTCGACTGGGGGTCTCGCGGGTGCCGTTGTATTCCCTGGTCTTCTTGTGTCGCGCGGTGGGCGGCGTCCTCAAGCCTCACGAGCTCGAATGCCTCGACGCCGGCTGGTTCTTTCGTGATGAGTTACCCGCTGACACGTTGGGCTCAGAGCGCTGGGCCCCGGAGATCTTTGCCATCATTGACGGCGAAGAGCGCGACGTCTTTTACGACGACTTGCGCCGTCCCGTGTGGAGAGGTGAGAAGTGACCGAGATCAATACTGCGAAGCACTCGAGTGAAGAGCTCCTCGTCCATGTGAATCACCTCTTGCCCCAACTCTCATCTTCAGCGCCCGCAATGACCCTCGAGCAATTAAGCGACCTCCTCGACTCGAGTGCCGTCACCTTGTTCGTGGCGACCCACGAAGGTCGCACCGTCGGGATGCTCACACTCGCCTTGTTTCCGATTCCCACTGGGATCCGTGCGTGGATTGAGGACGTCGTGGTCGACGCCGACGCGCGCGGGCTCGGCGTCGGGGCGCTGCTGACGACCACCGCCGTGGAACACGCCAAACACCTCGGCGCGGTGACTGTCGACCTCACTAGCCGTCCCGCTCGCGAGGCCGCTAATGCGCTCTATCGTAAAGTGGGTTTCGCTCAGCGCGAGACGAATGTGTATCGTTTTCTGATTGAAAATGAGTCCGGTCTCGATGCACCGAATTGACCGCCGCGTCGCCCAAGTCTTGCCACATGGTTGAGAACAATCCTGAAGAATTGGGATGAGTTTGGGGACGCCGTAATGCCATGATTGACGGATGCGAACTCGTCTCGGCGCCGCCGAAGTGTGGCTCCGAGAGAGAGGGGCCGTAAAGGTTCAACTCATGGTCCGGAGCCAAAATGCCTCGGTGATGGAGTTCTATGAAAATGTTGGTTACGAGACCAGTGATGTCAGAGTCATGTCGAAGTGGCTACGGAGTTAGTAGAAGATTGAGTCTGAACGAATCGCGACCGTGGTGAGGTCGTCCAGTTGAGTGAAATTATTGGAGACATCGAGGCTGATGGCTGGTAATTGACCCGACAGAGGGGCGGACACTGACAATTTCGCCATCCAACGAAAGCGAACTGCGTCACGGTGCCTGGGGCACCTCGTGATGAAGCGGCCAAGCGCACCCTCCCCCGCATCGTGAGGCAAGCAGGATCGCCCAGGAGAAGGCGATGACTGAATACAACATCGTGATTGAGGACGCAGGCCCGAATTATTCCGCCTACGTGGTGGGACTCGACGGAGCTATTTCTACTGGTACGACCGTCGAGGAAGTCACTGAGAAAATGCGAGAAGCCCTCGGGTTTCATCTTGAAGGGATGCGCTCACACGGTGGCCAGTCACCCCGGCACCTGCCGATTGTGAAGACCGTTCACGTCGCTTCTGAGGTCCGACAATTTTCAACCAAATACCTAGACGAATGTGCACCGATGTGTGATGGAGTCTCCTGACTCGGGGCGCCCTTATTGGGCACCCGGGAAAGTTCTTGTGGGGCTGAATCAGTCGTCCAGGAGCGAGCCGAGCCACACGATGGATCGCTTGGCCGCCTCGAGGGCGCTGGATTCCGTCGGATATTCCCTGCTCGAAAAATATTGGATTGGGGTCCACACGCCCAGATCCTCAGGGTCTCGTCGAAATTCTTCGAAACCGAACGTACCGTTCGGCCGCGCAAAGATGTCAACGCATCGATCAGCTTCGAACGTCTGGAGACTGGCAAGAACGGACCAAGATGAATCAAGCCGTGATGACATGATTGTGATGATACCTAGCTCGGATCGCTCGAAGAGTTGGTGGGGTATCTCTTGGACTGGCTCGGTGGCAAAACGTCCATCTGACCACACTGGCGCTTGACACCACACCAACTTCAACTTTCCAAATTCTGGAACCGACCTCTCGATGTAATGGCTTCGACTTCAGATGTCACCACCGACTAATTGTTCAAACCATCAGGCGATGGCATCACGCCAACACTGCTTGACACGAAAGTTAGTGGTCTGTAGCATGCCTTGGAACCGGTTCCGAATTGAAAAATTCAGTACTGGATTTTTTGGGGGGAAGTCGCGTTGAAGAAGTTGCCCATCAATATCAGCATGGTGGCCGCTGAGGCCGGCGTTGGCGTCGGGACAGTGTCGCGCGTACTCAATGGCAGCGAACAGGTGAGCGATGCCACCCGTGAACGGGTTCTCTGCACTATGGCGCGACTAGATTATCGCCCGCTTCGCAGCGCTTCGTCTCTTTCCAAGGGGCGCACCGGTGCGGTGGGCATTCTCGTCTCGGGGATTACTCGACCTTCGGTGATTGCCCGCCTCGAGGGTGTCATTGACGTATTGAACGACGCCGGTCTCGATGCCGTCGTATTGAACGCTCAGAATCGCACGCAGCTTGATCACCATCTCACTTCCCTCACGGACCAGCGCCGCGTGGACGGCATCATCGTCATATCAATTGGGATTGCGGACGAACGAGTCGCGCGCATCAAGGAACTTGACATTCCTCTCGTGCTTGTCGACAATGATGTGCCTAATTTGCCTCGGGTCGTCATCGATGACGTAGAGGGCGGCAAGATCGCCACGGATCACCTGCTGTCGCTTGGTCATCGGCGAATTGGGTTCATTGGTGACAATAGCGATATTGCGATCGGCACGCTTTCGTCGGAGAATCGATACCTCGGGTATCTCAAAGCGTTGGGGGTTGCTGGCATTGAGCCTGATTTTGAACTTGTCGTACGGGGTCCACACTCGTCAAATGCGGCGGTGGCGCTCGGCAGCGTTCTCCTTGAACTTGGCAAGGATCGTCCGTCGGCGATTTTTGCGAGCTCGGACACCATGGCAGCGGGGGTCATTAAGGCTTTGCATCAACACGGGCTTGATGTCCCTGGTGAATGTGCCGTCATTGGATTCGACAACATCGAAATTTCCTCGATTCTCGACCTGTCAACTGTCCGCCAGCCGTTGCTGGAATCTGGAACAAAGGGAGCGTCAATGATGGTCGCGCTTCTAAATGGCGAGATCTTCGAACCTCGTCGAGTGGAACTCCCTCTCGAGGTGATCCCTCGCGGAAGCTCGTTGGGGAACCAGAGGAAACTTTCCATCGTGCCGTTGGGTGAAGTGCGGGGCCACCACGGCCTTCACATTCTCCAAAGGGGAGGGTGAACGGTCTCATGATTGAGAAAATAACCAATGTAATAGGGGGGACTAAAAGATGAGTTTATTTAAGAGGTTGAAGACGGGTCGAAAGGCACTGATAACCACAGTCGCTTTTACGACCATGGCGGGAATGTCCGTCGTTGTATCGAATGGATCTGCCTTGGCGTCGACATCGCACAAGATTGGTGGTTCGGTGACGCTATGGGCCGAATGGACCAGCACAGAGCAGCAGGACTTCAAGGCGGTGTTAGCGCCCTTCGAGGACTCGACGGGCATCAAGGTTCAATACACCGGTAAGGGCAGCAACATGGATACCGCACTCGACGCCGCAGTCGCTGGCGGCGCGCCGCCCGCGGTGGCCCTGGTTCCGGATCCCGGTACCTTGGACACGCTGGCGTCCAAGCACTCCATCCAACCGCTGTCGTCAATTATTGGCGCGGAGGCGAGCAACTATGGTTCCGCCTGGACCAACTTGGCCTCATATAACAACAAGTTGTATGGAGTCTGGTTCAAGGCCGCCAACAAGAACACCGTCTACTACAACCCGGCCGTATTCAAGGCCGCGGGCATCAAGTCGACGCCGACCAAGTGGTCGCAGTTGCTGGCGGACGAGGCAACGATTGCCCACGGTGGCACCTACGCTCCGGTCTCGCTGTGCACCGACATTGGATGGCCCGTCGCCGACCTCTTCCAGAACCTGTTCTTGAAGTTGAACGGTGCGGTCGCCTACAACCAACTATCAACCCACGCGATAAAGTGGTCGAGTCCCGACGTGACCAAGACCTTCGCCGAATTGGCCCAGTTGGTCGGTAGCGGCGGCTCCAACCTGCTCGGCGGCATGAAGGGCGCTCTGGCCGACGGCGCGTACCCGAACTGTGTCGCCAGCGTGTTCCCGGCGAAGGGCTCGCCGACGGCCGCAATGGTGTTCGAGGCGGACTTCGTCACGAGCAGTGTTCCGACGAATTACACGCCAAGTAACGGCAAGTCGTGCTCGCTGAAGGCGACGGCCACACCGTGCTACGACACGTTCAACTTCCCGGCTCCGAGCGGAAGTGCCTACGCGAACGACATCCAGGGATCGGGCGACGTGGCGATGTTGCTGAGGTCCAATCCCCAGTCCCGGGCGCTGATCAAATACTTGGCTTCGCCGAATGCGGCTGACATCTGGGCCAACCTTGGCGGGTTCGCTTCAGCCAACAAGAAGGTGCCGCTGAGTTCGTACCCGGACCCCGTGTCGCAGGCCGACGCCAAGGCCTTGACCTCGGCCAAAGCCTTCGTGTTCAGCCTCGACGACTTGCAGGTGGGCTGGGAGCCGAAGTTGTGGGCGGACATGCTCAACGTCTTGCAAAACCCGTCGGCGTCCAACGTCACGTCGGTGGAGGCGCTGATGGATACGCAGGCCACGACGGCACTCGGCCACTAGTGCGAGAACAGTAACAACGTAATGAACCCCTGCGCGAAGCGCCGGTCCACTCTTACCCCTGACCAGGGGTGGACCGGTGCTGCGCGAGTGGGGCCGACGTAATGACGTCGATAGCTACGGAGAAACCAAAAGTCACGTCCCCCAAGGTTTCGCGTGGACACGGTTGGTGGCGAAGGAACTGGGTGTCCCTGGCGTTTCTGGCCCCGGGAATAATTTGGCTCCTGGCGATCGTGGTCTACCCGACCATCGCGACGGTCAGATTCAGCTTCTTCGATGAGAGTGCGACGAAGTTCGTTGGACTTCACAATTACGCCTCGGTCTTTTCGACTGACGAGATATTGACCGCGTTCAAGAACAACATCATCTGGGTGTTGGTCTTCCCCTTCTTCGTGACCTTCATTGGCCTGATGGTGGCGGTGCTCACCGAGCGAATTCGCTGGGCCACGGCCTTTAAGGCCGTCATTGTGATGCCCATCGTCTTCAGCACGACGGCCTCGGCGCTGGTCTGGCGTACTATCTTCGACCTCGATCCCCATGTCGGTGTGGTCAACGCGATCGAACAGACGGTCAGTGACTGGTTCAGCACGCCCGGGGCCTATCCACTCAACTCTTCGACCGGCGAAACGGTCGCGTCCTTGGCCACATTCAACGCGAAGGGGGGACCGGGGGGCACGTTGGTGAGTACCTCGGCGGTTCAACCTGGCGGCACGGTGATGATGGGCCTGACCAGAATTAGTTCGGTCACCTTGCAAACCCTTGGCGCCAAGACACCCGTCGCGCCGCACGAGATGGCGGGTGGCATCGCCGGACTGGTGTGGAACGACTTCTCGACGTCTCAACCATCCAATACGACATCGATCGTGTCGGATGAACACGGGTTGCCAAATCTACGACTCTCACTCGTCAGTGCGACAGGCTCCAGCGTCGCCTCAACCGTGACCGACGCGAGTGGGGACTTCAGCTTCTCTCACGTCGCACCCGGTAGCTATCACGTGGAGGTACAGTCCTCGAACTTCCAGACCGCCTTCACGGGCACCTTCTGGCTCGGATCGCAGTCGCTGACACCGGTCAGTAGCCTCAATCAAACTGCCCAGTCGCTACTGAGCATTCCCCTGATTGACTTGGCGATGATTATTTCTTACATCTGGATCTGGGCCGGTTTCGCCATGGTCTTGATCGGCGCCGGTCTCGCGGCGCTCAACCGTGAAGTTCTTGAAGCCGCGGAGATCGATGGCGCCAACGAGTGGCAGACATTGCGACGAGTGACGATTCCGATGCTCGCACCGGTGTTGACGGTGGTCTTCGTCACCATGGTCATCAA
>PMTL01000129.1 GCA_003168075.1 Acidimicrobiaceae bacterium | reverse complement strand
GAGATGGCGTCCACCGAGAGATCGATATATCCCGCCGCCAATGGGATGAGCGCGGCGAGGGCAATGATCGCGACCACCGTTTCGCTTCCGAGCATGGTGATGAGATTCGCCCGGGAGAAGAACTCGGCGGACGTCGACGGATACACGCAGAAAAAAACGACGACGACGACCAGGAGAGCGACGAGCCCGTAGTTTTCTAGGAAGCTCAGCACCGGGCCGCGCTCCTTCACGGCCCGGCCGCCATGGACCACCGAGGTGTCCACTTCTTTGACGTCCGGCTCTGGGGTGTCGGGTTCAGCAGCGGTCTTGGGAGAAGTGTCCACGATATCAAGCTCCAATTTCAAGTTGTACGGTTGCGACGAGGTTCAGCGTCTGGTTAAACATAAGTGCGTGCGATTCAGCCGGCATAGGCGAGGTCCGTGAGGTGTTTAGGATCGAGATTCGGGAACCGGACCTCGCCTACGAGTCGACCCTCGCGCAAGACGAGGACCCGATCGCTGGCCTTGGCCAACTCTTCGAAGTCCGAGACGACGAGAAGTACCGAAGCGCCGTGCTCGACGGCCTTTCTGATGATGGCGTAGATGTCCGCACGCGCCCCGACGTCAACTCCCTGCGTCGGCTCGTCGAGGAGCAAGAGACGGGGCTGGCGACGAAGCCAGCGGCCAATCATCACCTTTTGTTGATTGCCGCCCGAAAGGGACGAGAGCGATGCGACCTCAGATTTGGTCTTGACTCCAAACTCCTCGACGAGGCGCTTCGCCTCACGATTTTCGCGTCGTCGACTCATGTGAAAGTTGTGCCAGAACTCGGGGATGGAAGCAGCGAGGAGATTCTGTTCGACGTTGAGCATGGAGAACGCCGCTTCACCGGCTCGGTCTTCGGGAATCAGACCGATGCCCGTTGACATCGCCTTGCGAGGATTGCGAAGGTGCAGCTTCTGGTCGTCCAAGCGAATATCGCCCGACAGCGGCTGTCGCTCACCGAAGAGTGTTCGCAGCAAGGTTGAACGTCCCGAACCTAGGAGACCAGCGATGCCCACGACCTCTCCAGGGAGCACGCTGAAACTAATGTCGTTCAGCGGACCGACACAGAGATTGTCGACCTTCAACATCGGCACGCTGCTGAGAGCTTCGGGCTTTTGGGGCAGCGCTTCGTCAAGAGACCGTCCGACGATGTAGTGCACGAGGCGGTCATGGGTGAGTCCCTCGCCCGGCACGTCCGCGACCAATTTCCCGTCGCGAAGAACCGTCACGTGGTCGGCGTTACCAATGATCTCTTGGAGGTGATGAGTAATCATCAAGACGGCAACGCCACGATCAGTGAAGACCCGCAGTGCCGCCATGAGGGCGGCCACCTCTTTGACGGGCAGGGCTGAGGTGGGTTCGTCCAGTACCAGAATGTTCCCTTCTCCCCCCTCGATGTCTTGAAGTGCGCGGGCAATCGCCACGAGGGTTCTCGTGGACGCATTGAATTCACCCAGCGCGACGTCAGGGGAAATCGCCAGACCGGCCTTTTCCAAGTCCGCAATCGAACGCTTCCGAAGTTCTTTCCAATTGATGCGCCCACCGACTCCTCGAGGGTACCCGCGACCAATGGCGAGGTTCTCGGCCACTGACAGATGCGCAAAGACGCCCGGGTCTTGGTGAACGAAATGCAGACCGGCGGACCTAGCAATGGCGGGCTTCATTTTCGACGGATCGATGGTGTGGCTGCCGATGATGAACTCACCGGTGTCGGCCTGTTCCACCCCGGCCAGGATCTTGACGAACGTCGATTTACCCGACCCGTTGGCACCGAGCAGAGCATGGAGGGTTCCCGCCTTGACGTCGAAACTGACGTCGTCGAGGGCCTGGGTTCCGGAAAACGACTTGCAAATCCCCTTGGACTGCAGAACGACGTCGCCCGCCATTACGCGCTTCGCCCTTCGAAGATGTCCGAGGCGGAATTCCGTGCGAATTCGCACGAGTGCGAACGCCACGGGCTGCCAGCCGTCGCCGCTGCTGAGTTTCTCGTCACTTCCCCCCCAAACTTCTCACTTCACGAGTGCCCGATATCCGGACACTTGTTCTACGATACGAACACTAGGTCAACCACTCGTGCCTGTCAAGCCCGCACCGCAGCCAATTCTGCCAGGAATAAGCAACCCAACCGTTGCGGCGCTACTCTCTTCTGCCCCGGTCGACGTACCACGCGAATGTCGGAACGTCATCGGTGCGGGCGACGCCAAAATCCTTCGTACGAAGTCCATCCGCTCACCACGAGGGCGCCGTGAACGCGACACCTTCAGAGCCTTAAGAGGACTCCATCTCGCAGTTCGACACGGTGGCGGGCAATCTGCGTGCACTCACTTCAAGCGTGGAAAAAGAGAACGCAAGAAGCCCTGGAGGTAGCCGAACTCCTCGTGCACGTGGCGCAGCCGCCCCACACTCATCAGTTCCTTGTCGCTCTGAGCGTTAACATTGAGCCACCAACAACTACGTAGTTCGGTGCCGTAGTCGCGCTTGATGGCCACGTGGACAAATCGACCAGCCTCTTCGGCTTCGGGCACATCGTTCTCGTCGACCATGTGCACGATCGCGAAGAGAGCCATGCCCACGTCATACTTCTCATACAAAGTGTCATCAAAGAACTCTGCGGGCTCCATGAACGTAATCTCGGAGCGAAGGAGCTTGTCGCCTCCCCCGTATTGGTGATACGTGAGGTGCGTCGCGCCGACGTGGGTCTCGGACGTCTTATTGCGGGTCCACGCAAATTTCTTGTGGTCGCAGGGATGGAACTGGAAATAGAGTTCCGCGTCCATATTCGTGAACCACCACTCGATCATCTCGGGTTCGATCCCGTCGAGATGATCAACGGCCCGAACCGTCATCGTCGATACTGACGGTTCATCGACGCTGTCGCTCCACTCCAGTGCCGTGATGACGTCGTTAATTTCAGATGGATTCATTCTTCACCAATTTCCAGATTTGATCATTCGGTCCCCACCATGACGACCGCGAGTGTTGCGGGCTCTTGCGAAAGATTGCGCCACGCGTGGCGCGTGGCATTTTGCACGACAGTGTCGCCTTGGGAAAGGTGGATCACTTCGCCGTCTCCGAGGTCCAGCCAAATCTCTCCGCTGAGCACCACCACGTAGTCGACGGTGGGGGTGGCGTGCATGCCGTGACTCCCAGGTTCAAAATAATTGACGAGGGCGGGAGCCAACAAACTCTGCTCACTCGCTGCCTGCACAGCGTCGAAACCTTCGGAGGCGAAAACATCATCGGGTGGAAACGTCACCGTCAAGAAAACGGTGTCCCTCGCCCGGGGGAGCCGCTTTCGGACCCACGTGGCCTGATCCTCGTCGCTCATGATTTCCTCGCCCCGCGTTGACCACAAGACGCTTTCGCTCATGCCGGGGGTGTAGATAAAATCGTGCGACCTGATGCTCTCGCCATCGCTGGCGACGTAAGAGCTTCCGTTCTCACGTTGAGTGATGACGACGCGGCGGGTGCCCATTTATCTACGCCCCACCAAGAAAGCTATGGGTCCGGTTTCTCCCCGGTCGCGGGGGACCGCGCATTCAATCAGAGTGAATGTGGGGCCCATGAACTGACCACGCAAGCAAATTGCCGGCGTCACGTCTTTCGGTCCATACATCTCATTCCCCCCACCCCCACGGGCGATTCGTGTTGCCCGCGATGCGACCACACGTTCTGCAATATGGACAATAGTGACCGTCTCACCTGATGTCAAGTAGCGACCACAATCTCCCTCACGCCACGAGCGACCGTTTTACGGCCCGCGAGTATTGATGAAGATGCCGCTCACAAGGTCGAGATTCCTGCGCTGGGGTGATGAAATTGACTCAGTTCGGTGCACGAACCTCAGCTGGGAGCGAAATGACTCTTCAATTCAGAACTGATCTCCAGCAGCGCCTGCTCGATCTCGCCCTTGAGGAGAGCAAAGCGCTGGGTCGGAACGGGAACCGACAACGCGAAGATCGAACCAAAGGGGTCCTGCGCGGCGATGGCCACGGTACAGATTCCCGACGCATGCTCTTCGCGGTCGTAGGCGAGTCCGGTCTCTCTCACTTCCTCAACCTCACGCATCAGTTGAGCGCGCGACCTGATCGTGGCTCCGGTGTAGCGCTCGAATTCCTTGGGGATCAGTCGGAAGATGGTGGCGTCATCGAGTTCGGCGAGAATTGCCTTGCCTTTAGCGGTGCAGTAGAGGGGAAAGACCGCACCGATGTTGCTGACCGCTCGCAACTGGTGGTGGGTTTCAATCACGTCTATGACGCGAACCTGGTCTCCTTCGAGAACCCCACAGTCGATCGTCTCACCCACCGCTTCATTCACTCTCCGCATCAGGGGGGCGACCTGGTCGCGCAACTCACTGCGACTCGCCGTGGCAATTCGAACGAACTCCGTGCCAATACGCACCCGTCCGGCCACCGACGCGCTCATGAGAAGACCCTCGTTGACCAGGGCGCTCACGAGCCGGTGCACGGTGGAACGCGGTAACTTCAGGCGAACTGCCAATTGCGACAAGGTCAGACCCCACGGCTCACCTTCGAGTGCGCGAAAAATCTGTCCCACTCGAGCAATGACTTGGACTCCGCCGGTGTTTGCGGCGCCGCCTTCCCCTCCCGATTGAACGTTCATCGTCTACCGTTCCTACTCTTTAGATCGGGGACTCCCCCGGGGCGTACACACCCATCTGCCCGATTGTCAATGTAGCGTACGCCATCGCCGAAATGACCACGGGTCGCCCGGGCGGCTCGTCATTAACCTCGGGCAAACTTTCTTCGCGCTACCACGCGGAGTGCCCGCCTTCGGCTGCGACCGTCGCTCCGGTCATGAACGACGACTCGTCGCTCGCCAAGAACACGATGACCGACGCGATCTCCTCGGGCTGGGCGTACCGCGCAATCATCTGGCGACCGGTCAGTTTCTTGGTGGCGGCTTCCTTGTCGTCGAAGCTCTCGAGGTGGATACGGGACATTTCAGTGGCCGTCCCACCAGGGCACACTGCATTGACCCTGATATCGGGCGAAAACTCAGCGGCTGCGGCACGCGTCAACCCCAGTACCGCCGACTTCGAAGGACAGTACATCGAGACGTTGGGTAGCGCGACGAGAGCCCCCACCGAAGCCACATTGACGATGGAGCCGCCCCCGGCTCGGCGCATCGCCGGCACCACCGCTTGGATGGCGGCGAGGTGCGAGTAGCAATTGACGCTCATCATTCGGTCGAAGTCGTCTCTCGTGGTGTCCTCCAACGACTTCAGGATAATGATTCCCACGTTGTTCACCAAAGCATTGAGGTAACCGAACTTCGACTCGGCCAGCGCCACCAGCTCCTGGGGGACCTGACCGTCGACGCTGTCGCCAACGACAGTGACGACCCCTGCTCCCGCCGAACGCAGCTCTTGTGCAACGAGTTCGAGACCCTCGCCGTTGAGGTCGGTCAACGCGAGATTGGCTCCTTCGACCGCCGCCATACGAGCCGTCGCGCGACCAACTCCGGTGGCGGCGCCGTTCACGAGGATTGTCTTTCCCGCCAGTCGTAATCCACTCATACATATCTCCTGTCTCAATTGCCGATCGCTACAACGTGATCAACACCACTTCGCTTCTTAGAAAGTCCAGTCATGCGAGGCCTGTATCCGGTCCGCGATCTCTCGGGCCAGGGCCAACGACGACGTAGCCGCGGGCGATGGCGCATTGCGTACGTGCAGCGCACCCGGCGTCTCCGAGAGGACGAAATCGTCGACGAGGGCGCCGTCATGACCGAGAGCCTGTGCGCGCACGCCAGCCGACACGCTCTCGCGCACGCCGATCTGACCCACGGCTGGCACGTAGTGCGCGGCAGCGCGCAAGAAGCGCTCTCGCTTCGTGGCCATCAGAATCTCGTCAATACCAGTGCGCCAGAACTTGCGAGCCATCTTCCAGGTTCCCGGCCAACTCACTATGTCCCATACGTCGCGCCACCTCACCGTCGATACCCGGTAGGCGTCTCGAGCCAGGACCAGCATCGCGGTCGGTCCCAAAACCACGTCCCCGTTGATCAACTTGGTCACGTGCACGCCCAAGAACGGCAACTCCGGATTCGCAACCGGGTAGACCAAGCCCTTGACGATCGGGGTCGACGACTTGTTGAGCGTCAAGTACGCCCCACGAAAAGGAATGATGCGCGGGTCCGGTGGGGCTCCCGACGACACCGCCAGTCGGTCCGACCACAGGCCGGCGCACCCGACGACGAAGGACGCTTGGAGGGTGCCGCGACTAGTTTCGAGGTGCGTCGTCGATCCTTGGCGCGTCAGCGCGGTGACCGAGGTATTGAATCGGATGTCAACTCCGTGTTCGTGAAGACCCCGCGCGAGGGCCGACGACACCTGGTGGTAGTCGACGATTCCCGTGTCGGGACAGTGCAACGCGGCCACGCCGAGACATCCGGGCTCCACCTCGGCAATCTGCTCGGCGCGGAGCCGGCGGAGTCCCGTGACGTTGTTGGCCCGTCCGCGCCGCTCCAACTCGTCGAGTCCCGCTAGTTCATGGGTCGACAGGGCCACGATGAGCTTTCCGCATCGTTCGTACGCGATGTCGTTCTCGTCGCAGAATTGGTACATCAGCTTCGATCCCTCGACGCACAGGCCCGCCTTGAGTGAGCCGGGGGTGTAATACACGCCACTGTGGATGACGCCGGAGTTATGGCCCGTTTGGTGCTGTGCGACGTCCGCTTCGCGTTCGAGCACCACCATCGAGAGCGTGGGGAACCGGTGACGTAACTCTCTGGCCACGGCGAGGCCGAGGATTCCTGCGCCAACGATGACAACGTCAAATTCGTCCCCGCTGTCTCGAGCGCTCATGACGCCGGTCCGCCAGTGGGGTGACCTGCTTCGACGGTGGACGACGAGGTGTCCTGGGACTGATCTACGAGTCCTTGATTGATCTCGGCCCGGCGGCGTTGCGCATCGCCGGACGGCCACTCAAAGAAGCCTCGTCCGGACTTGGCGCCCAAGTCACCGCGCTCGACCATCGCTACGAGGTACGGGTGCGGAACGGGCGTCGAGTCGATGTCGGGCATGAGAATCTCGTGGATTGCGAGGGTCAGATCCGTCCCACCGAGGTCCGCCTGCTCCAAGGGTCCAACGAGCGCCAGGCGCCGTCCAAAACCGTGGCGCACCACCAAATCGACCGTCTCCGCAGAGCAGACGCCGTTGGCAACCAGGGCAATGGCCTCACGCTTGAGGGCGTGCTGCATTCGATTGCCGACGAAACCCGGCACGTCGACCTTCACGTGCACCGGGACCATGTGCGCCGACGAGAGGATCTGCATTGTCTTTTGCACGACGTCCGGCGACGTCGCGGAACTCTGAACAACCTCGACGAGCGCAACGAGGTAGGGCGGATTCCAGAAATGGGTGCCGACGACTCGTGTGGGATTCGCTACGGCCTCGGCGATGGTTCCGATCGGTATGGCTGAGGTGTTACTGGCCAGAATCGACGTGGACGGCGCCACCTCGGAGAGTTCAGAGAAGATCGCGTGCTTCACCGCGATGCTCTCGGGTCCCGCCTCGATGATCAACGTCGCCGCGTCGCACGCCGAGCGCAGGTCGTCGACGACCTCGATTCTCGACAAGACGTCGTCGACGTCCACGCCCAGTAACTCACAACCCGTCGCGACGCGCGATCGCACCGACTCTCGCGACTGCTGGAGCGGATCGTAGATCCTGCAAGGCAGGCCGGCGCTGGCGAAGACTTGGGCGATGCCCGAGCCCATCAAACCTGCTCCGATAATCGAGATCTGAGGCACGTTCACCTTCCCCACGTCACCACGTCGCTCATGTCGCTCATGTCGCGGTGTAACCACCGTCAACGTAGATGATTTGTCCCGTCACGAAGTTCGACGCCGCCGACAACAAGTAAATGGCGATGCCGACGAAGTCCTCCGGTTCTCCGAGTCGCTTCATCGGGATGCGCGAGTAATTACGTTCGCGCGACGCTTTACCTTCTGCGGTGTCGGAGAAGATCCAGTCGGTGAGAGTGGAGCGAAAAACCGAAGGGGCGATCGCGTTCACGTTGATGCCCCGCGGTCCCCATTCCGTCGCCAATGTCTTGGTGAGTGAATCGACTGCCCCCTTGGAGGTGCAGTACGCCGTATATCCCGCCGGCGAACCCTGGCGACCGCGAACTGACGAAACGAGTATGAAACGACCCGCACCGCCGCGATCGGCGGCGTGATCTCCGTACGCCTTGGCGAGTAGCCAGGGACCACGGACGTTCGCGTCCATGATCTCCTCCCAATCGTCGAGGGACATGGCCTCAATCGCGGCGGGCTTGTTGAACCCCGAGGCAACCAATACCGAGTCGACGCGACCGTAGAGCTCGACGCCGTAAGCGATGATCGCCTCGGCGTCGCTGAGCGTCTCGGGTCGGATCACCAGCGTCGACACGGTTCCGCCGGTGGCCCGCGCTTCGTTGGCTACTTCCTCGAGTGCGACTTGTGAACCCGAGACGAGGAGGAGCCTCGCCCCCATGGCCGCTAACGCGACCGCAATGGCGTGGCCCATCGCTCCCGATGCTCCCGTTATAACGACCGACTGACCCGAGAGTTCGAAGAGGGAGAGCGGATTTGTGGCGACGCTAGAGGTCATCACTACTCGCCCGACTGATCGAAGGATGGGATTCGGAATGTCTGGTCGGGGTCGATCACCGCGACGATGCGGACCGGACTACCGTCACCCTGGGTCAAACGACTAGGGAAGGCCATGAAGGTGCATCGTTTTCCGGTGACTGCGTCCAGTTCGCCTCCGACGTTCTCGATGCCCGGGATCCCGTTGAGCAACAAGACGTGGTGCGCTGGCTCCCAGTCCGGGAAGTCGTCGGCAACCTCGCGACCCGTGTACTCGCGATACTCGTCGATGAGGTGCGGCAGGATCGGTCCGGGGCCGTGCTCGGCCATGCGCGTACCCAGTGGGTGATCGAGTGCCTGGACGTCGACACCGACGAGCTTCACCTTGCGGTCCACCAGCCACTGGGCCGCTTCGGTGTAGAGACCCGGAGAATACGAGTAGTAATCGTCGTTGTCGCCGTAGAGGCGGTGAGCTCCCGTGTTGATCATCACGATGTCACCCGGTTCGATTCGCGGCGTCGCGCTCTCGAGGTCCTCGGGCGTGATGACCTCCCATTTTCCCTTCGGGATCGAGACAGCAACCCCGGTTCCGAAGAACTTCCAGAGTTCGAATTCGTTGAGGTAGGGCGTGTTGGACTGCACGTGAATTGGCGAGTCCATGTGGGTTCCGCGGTGCAGGATCCCGTCGTACTCCACCTGGTACTGCCCGTGCATGCCGTGATACAACAGCTTGTTCGTGACGAGCGGAGCGCTGAAGGGAGACGGCCACTGGGGCATGTTGTGCGACAGTTCGTGGCTGAGGTTGTACATCTGCAAACCGCCGCGGTCGTGATTCGACATTAGTTTCCCTTCTCAATGCGGTAGTCGCCCGACGCGTCGAGGATGGCCACGAAACGTACGATGCACGCATCGCCCTGTGGCCAGTACCACGGCAGCGCGTGAAAGGTACAGCGCCGACCCGTTACACCATCAACGCCTCCACCCACGTTCTCGATGGTGGGCACACCCGCCTCGGCCAACAACCGGTGCGCCGGCATCCACTGGGGGAAGTCGTCGCACACTTCGTGACCAGTCTTCTTCTTGTAGCGACGCGGAAGCTCGACGACGTGCGGGCCAATGAATCGGTGGCGCTGCGCGAGTGACGTGGCCAGGGGGTGGTCGATCGAGGCCGTGTCGATTGCCACCAGTCTCACCTCTCGAGCAATCAGCCACTCGGCCGCCGCGACGCTGAGACCTGGCGAGTGTCCGAAGTACTCCATGCTGTCGGAATACCCCTCGTGCCAACCGGTGTTAATGACGACCACATCGCCCTTGTCAATAGTGGGCGTCGCATTCTCGAGGTCGACTGGCTCGATGTACTCCCATTCGCCCTTGGGGATGCTCACGACCACACCGTTGGCAAAGAAGTACTCGAGGGGAATTTGACCCACGCCGAGTCCGCGCTGCGCCAGGTGCAAAGGAGCGTTCACGTGTGTTCCGTTGTGCATCACCGTCACCAGATGACTGGTGAGCACTCCGTGCATTGCGTGAGTAGCGACGCGGCGAATCTGAATGTCCTTCAGACCCGGCAATACCGGCGTGTAATGGCCGAATTCGTGGCTCAGTTCAAAGAAGACTAAACCCGTATTGGGGTCTCGTACCCCCTGATCATCGCCAATATTTCCGCTAGAAATTCTCCCCGTCGTTGACATAATTCCCCCCTAGAAACCTTCGACTTCACAGTGCCCGATATACGGATACACGTCCCACATTACGAACAATAGGACGACTTGGCAATCATGTCAAGTTCTTCATCGCTTCGTGACGGCTCTTTTGCGGCGCCGCGGCGGCGGACATTGTGCCAATGGATATCTGGCACAGATCCACGATGACGAGTAGACCTCGTGACGAGCTGGAGCCTTCTCTTCGACACTAATGAAGCGGCCCATCAAAATGGGCCCACCGATCCGGTCATCACCGCAGGGCGCTGGCACCGCCGGTAACCGTCCTTCGCCCGAGGGGGTCTACGAGGCAGTTTTCAACCCTGTGCCTCGTCGGCGATCCAATCAAAGCTGCTCTGCGATGACGCGGACGGACGGTATTCCAACCCAATGAGTCCGGAGTAGCCGACGGCGTCGAGCTCGCTGAACCAGCGCTGAATGGGCAGATCTCCCGTTCCCGGTTCGTTCCTGCCTGGTGCGTCGGCTACCTGGACGTGGGCAATCACTGAGGCGAACTCCGCAATGTCGGCCGACACATCATCACCATTGACGGCGAGGTGGTACACGTCGAGCAAGAGCTTGGCGTTCGTCGTCGCGCCGCGCAGGCCAAGATTCTCAATCACGTGCACCGCCTGACGTGCGGTTTTCAGAGGGTACGTGTCCATTGCACTCAGAGGCTCGATGAGAATGACGGAATTCGTCTCGCTCGTAAAGGATGCCAGTTCGCTCAGGCGACGCAGAGCGGTGGCGTCTTGGGCCTCGGGCGTCTCCTCGGGCAGCCGGACTCCGTAGAGGGCGTTGAAGATCCGACAACCGGTTTGCTCCGCAATGTAACGGACGACTTCGACGTTCTGGGTGAATTCACTCTCTCGGGCCGTGCTCGACAGGATCCCCCGCTCGCCCGCTGACATGGCGCCGGCGAAGAAGTTGAGTCCCGACAGCGACACACCGGCGTCACGTAACGCGATGATGAACTCGTCAACGTCGTGTCGATCGGGATTGGCGACCGGGAATGGCCACCAGAACTCCACGGCAGAGAAACCGGCGTTGGCGGCGGCGAGAGGACGCTGCAAAATCGGCAATTCCGTGAAGATGATGGAGCAATTGACTGTGTACTTCGACCGGCCCATAACAACTCTTTTCCTTTTCTTTCGTACGCGTGTACAACTACTTCGACAGTTCGTCGACGATTCGGATCATGGCCGAGTGGTCGAGTTCACCGTCACCGCGGGCAACCAGCGACGCGATGATTTGCGCGACGAGTGAACCCAGGAGCGTGGTGACTCCCTTTTCACGGGCCGCGGCCTGAATAATTCCCATGTCCTTATGAAAGAGGTCGAGACGAAAGCCAGGAGAAAATGTTCGGCCCAGCATGTTGGCAGACTTCCTTTTCAGGACAGTGCTCCCAGCCAGTCAACCTCCGAGTACCTGGATCGCCGGTTCCATCTC
>PMTL01000152.1 GCA_003168075.1 Acidimicrobiaceae bacterium | reverse complement strand
GACCCGGGCGGCCCACCAGAAGAATCACCAGAAGACTTTGCATCCTGCGTAACTAACAGGTCCACTAAAGCCCACCAGTGAACTGGCTGTCCGTGCTCCTGGATCCCAACGGTCGCGATTCAATAACGATCTGGAGAGAAAAAGGAGTCAGATGGAAGAGTGGATCGGATCTAGATCAGACCTTCTTACGCACCGAAACGACGCTCGCGACGCGTAAAATCGCGTAGGGCGCGCAACAGGTCCACCTTACGAAACGCCGGCCAGTAGGGGTCAACAAAGGCGAACTCGGCGAAGGCCGACTGCCACAGCAAGAAGCCCGAGAGACGGGCCTCGCCGCTGGTCCGAATTACGAGGTCAATGTCGGGCAGCTCGGCGGCGTAGAGATTGCTAGCCAGACCCCCCGCATCGATTGACCCTGCCAGGTCGTCGGGCGCCACTCCCGCAGCCAAGAGATCAGTGATCAATGAACGACAGGCGTCGACGACTTCTTGGCGTCCGCCGTAACACAGGGCGATGTTGACGTCCATACTCGGTGCACAGACCTGTCCAACCCGGTCGACCGCGTGCTTCGCCGCCAGCACGAGACTTGGCGGCAGAAGGTCAATGCTGCCACTGACTGACAGCGAGAAGTTGAGCCGCTTCGCCAACTGGGGAAGTCGTTGGAAGAGTTCAACTAAAACGTCAAAGTAGGGATCCAGCTCAGCGACCGGTCGGCGCAGATTCTCCGTCGAGAGCACCCACGCGGTCACGGCCTTGATACCGAGATCCGAACACCATTCGAGTAATTCTTCAAGTTTGGCCATGCCTATTTCGTAGCTGGCCCGGTACTCGCCATTAGTCTGCTCGCGAGCGAAACGGCGATGACCGTCCAGAATGACTCCTACGTGACGAGGCAGGTTCTCGGAGGGCAGCGCGTTCGCCAGCCGGCGCTCGTAGTAGCGATAGGCGATGCGCCGAAGGGCCACGGACCTCTCCATTATGCAAAATAGAAATCTTATCGACGATGTTACTTCGGCCCTGTTTCAACTCAGCCAAGTTGTCACTAGATCACAACCAATTGGAATTTGCCAAGTCGGTCCCTCGAAACTGGATGGTTACCTGACCTTGAAACGAACCTTGGTCTAGCCAATTGTCTAGCCACGACGTCAAACGTGAGTGGACGTCAGTGGACGTTGGTGGACATTGCACTTCGTCCGGCCAGCAGATCTGGACGATGATGGACGTCCCTGGACATTCTGGAAACACTCTCAAGGNNCCCACCAGAAGGCCCACCAGAAGACTCTAAACGTTCACGCTCGTGGATCCCAACGGTCGCAACATCTTCGGGCTGGACAGATATTCCTTCTCCGCTCTCTTAGTTGATTAATCTGTCAGCGCAGAACGTCTCACAAGAAGTTGGCACAGAGGGTCCCGAGAAACGCTTGCGAGTCAGTCAAGAACAGTCAGATGGGGGTTGATTCAATTCGGAAATTCGAGTACGTAGCCGAAGGTAATGCGCGCGGATGTCCTCAAGATCGTTGGCTTCGACGACTGACTTGTTTGCAGAGCGCAACACCATCTCGCCCTGTCGCATCAAAGTGTTGCGCTGAGCTTCCGACGTCGAAGCGTCGACGACGGCGGTGAGCGAATCGAGGATCCGGATGATGACCGCTGGCATGCCGGACGCCGCCTGGCGGATCTTGTCGTATGCCCGGCCCACCATCTGCGAAAATGACCAGTCTGCGCCGATCAGTCGCACGCGTCCGTGGTCATCGAGGATAACGTGCTCGGACAACTCTCGACCGGAGAGTCGACTCAAGCCCGACGAGATCCAGTCGAGACAGGTGAGCGCCGTAAAGGTGTCATTCACCGCCGGCGAAAGAGCCCGAATGGCGATCTCTACTAATTGGTCGATGGCGAAGACGGGATCTTGCATGAGGGTCCGGTGCGGACCGGTGACGTGGGCCTTCGCCAGCGCTTTCTCCACCTGCTGCGCCGCGCCCCGGGGAAAGACCTTGGCGATTGGTCGACCGGCGACGATAAAATGCCCCGGCCGATATTCGAGACGAATCACTGCATCGACCAGGCGGGCGATTTCGACCAGTTGCGCATACCCGACGAATTGCAGATAGCCACTCTTGGCGGCCAGGACGACCCCTCCGCGCTCCTCAATCATCGCGAGTAGCTCCGCAGGAGGAGGAGCCGCGGACGTGTAAATCTTTGCGCTAGCTTTCGCATCGTCGACGTGACCAATCGCCCTAAATTCGGTGTCGATGGCGGATTCGAGGTCACGAGCGATGCCGGCGATCACTTCGGGGAGCTGAATAGAGGCCGCAATATGACTAATGAAATACACCAGTACCGCGACATCAACCAAGGTCATCGCCTCGGCGACCACCACGCTGAGGTGTGGATCGAAACCCGTGTGAGGATAGATGGTGATCGAGCCCAGAGCCAACACCGAGTACACGAATGTGGCGACGAAGACACCAAGCGTGATTTGGTTTCCGACGTCGCGAACGAAATTGCGCATCATGCGCGGCCCGAATTGCTGCGAGGCCAGGGTGAGGGCGAGGATGGTGATCGAGAAGACCACGCCAATGACGGTAATGATGGCCGCCGCGATGGCGATGAGAACGTCGCGACCGGCTTGGGAGTCCCCGTTACGAAGCCACGACGGCAATTGGATTTGGTGGGTATAGGCGGCGGCGTCAATACTGAATGTCACGACGAATATCAAGGCGCCCACAAAAATGAGCACCGTCGGCACGAACCACAGCGTCGCACGCAAGGCCTCCCATCGCCAATTTGGCAACTTCTCTTTGTTTGTCACGTCGCTTAACCCGCACTCGAACGCTGCAGGGAGAGGCACGAGTGATCCTGATGACGATCATCAAGGCTTAGAATTTGCGGTGGCCAGTGACGGTGCGCCGGCCGCCGTGACCGCGAAGAATACGTCAATCGCGTCGCGCCAACGTCAGGGTGAATGAAACTGGTCATCGACGAACTCCTTGCCGCCGACCAGTCTTCCCGGCACACCTACTGATGAGGAGAATTCTAGCCGGGATGCCGTGGCGTCACTAAGAATGAGTTGGGGATCCCGCTGCGGTGGCCTCTCACCGTTCGCTGGGGTGACAGGGCGACATACACACGACGAGGACTAATCGGTGTCCAGGTGAATGTTTGATCGAGCCCGGCTGGGCCACTGATCGACACCTTGTCGCTTCATGGTTCCCTTGGGCTCGCGCCGGGAAGAGCTGTTAAGAAAAAATAGCGAGCGACGGATGATTTTTCAGAAATTATTCATAGCCCACGCCCGATACTTGCTACGTAGCGACAAACCCTCCTAGGAGTCAATCATGAGTATTGAGAATCTCGATCACCCGTCGGGCCGCGAGAGCGCACACGCCATGCACGTTGTCCGTACAAACAAGCGCACCGCGCAAAATATAGAGGCCCCCAAACGGAGCCGGAGCCTCGAGGCCAATCTGGCCTTGGCGAATCTCGCCATTATGTCCGCTCGCCCGCCCCGAAGCACGCATACGCCACTTCACATTCTCGTCAGCGCGCGGCTTTTTGGTGGTTCTCTGGATCGCCGGCTCGCCGAGGGCGAGTCGCCCGCAACCAGTCGTCTCTTGGCCACTCGCGCTCAATTGATTGTCTCGCCGATGCGGCGTCAAGCGTTGGCCCAAAATTGGTTGTCATTGCTCGAACTGTCGGACGAACCCGTTACGTTCATGATGCTCTCTAACGAGCTGCCCGTTCGCCAACGCATCATCGCCAACGAAGCGTTGATTCGTACACTGGTCGCTGCTCTCATGGCCCCGATGTCCGCGCCTCGCGGTGTAGCTATGGCCCGCACGCTCGTGGGAGATGGCGCGGGTCCGATTTACTTCAAGGACTGCCCCGATGATCTCGCCCACTGCTTGCAAGAAACTATTTTAAAGCTGAATCCGTTGACTGCGTAGCGGTCGGCGACACCCAATGGTGAACGTGGTCCAGTCGAATGGAACCCCCTCGGGCGTGGTCTGCCTAGTGCGCCGCTTAACGAACGACGTCGCGGTATCGACGGACATGGTTGCAATAACCTTCGGTCCGTTCAAAGATATCTGAGCTGAGTTCGCTCTTCGTCTGCCAGCGCAATCGATCGAGCAAGCCTCGTTGAATCGTCGATTGAGCGAGCGACGGGTCTACCCTCTTTACGTACCGATGCTGACAAAAGGTGTTCGCAAGGTTGCGGATCACTTCGGACACAACGCAATCATCGAACGGCACAATTGTCCGACATCCGGCGGTGGTGAATCGCGACGGGTTTGTTGGTCACAAGATCGTCTGGGAAGATGATTACTCGTCACCCAGCCGTAACTAAAAATCCTCACCATCGGTCTCTCGAAATTGAACAGTGACATGTCCTTGAAACAAGCCCTGGTCTAGCCAACTGTCTAGCCACGAGGCCAAACGTGAGAGGACTTCGGTGGACGCTGGTGGACGTTCAACTCTTTCTGACCAGCAAATCTGGACTTTGAGGGAAGTCCCTGGACAATCTGACAACACTCTCAAGGTGCCGGGATCGAGACCCGGGCGGCCCACCANNGAGACAGAATCTAACGGCCGACATTGCGACGACCGAGTGAATCATTCAGTCCTGCAAGAAGGAACGGTTGGATTCCAGCGCCCGGCCAAATAATTGGTCGAAGGAGAAGGTGACGGTCTCAGCTATTTCCCTACCCACCACTGCGCTCAACTGACAACGGCGTAACTGAGATGAGTGATCCCCGGAGCCGTGACCACGTTGAGTCGGACCAGCTGGACCTTTTCGTTCAAGTCACCGAAGTAGCTGACGCCGCCGCCGAGCAATATTGG
>PMTL01000098.1 GCA_003168075.1 Acidimicrobiaceae bacterium | reverse complement strand
CAGGCCCACCAGGCCCACCAGGATCCGAGACTGGCGAGTTGTTTGACACGTGTTCGTTACTGAACAAGATCATTGGGCACGTGGAGGTCGACGAGTTTGTAAAGCTGCGATGCGACACGGGAGTCATCAGTGGCACACGCTGCCGCGACTGCATCAAGGAGTTCGTCGTAATCGGGACCAGTATTGCCATCGTAAGCATCTGTCATGCGGCCCCATTCGTCCCAAGGGAGCATCTCAAACTTGTTCAGCGCAGCGAGGTCTTTGACGGCATTGCCGCGAATCTCTGCCGCTCCCCAATTGTCGGTCCCGAAGACCCCAAAGGTCGTGGCGTCGATGTCACCTCTGCGAAAAGAGCTCCACGCCTCGCCACCGGAGAGGAACTCGCCAGGCCGCAAGTCCTCTGGATGCTCCAACACCTCACCCCCGAGAATCTCAGAATCAACGCGCACCCACCGGGATTCGACGTCGCTCCAATACTCAGTGATCCAGTGATCAACAGCTTGCCCGGCTTGGAAATAAGTGGCGAAGCCACAGCGGACCCGCGAGGGGATTCCTCGGTATCGGAGGAATGCACAGCTAAGGACCGCAAAGTGGCGACATGTCCCGACAATTCGATTGCTGGCTTCACGTGGTACGTCTACCGGCGCGGGGTCGAGTCGCAATAGCGCCTTGACAAGCGCGCAAGCGGGGCGGACTTGGTTCGTAACGAAACGTTCTGTAGGCAGGGCTATCGACTCTGCATCGCTCGGCTGAATGACAAGCGAATGGGTCGGCATGCAGAGCTCGATAGGTTCGGTGCCGAGGTTGGCCAGAATCTCTACGTTGATACCTTCGAACTCGGTGAGTGGGCCCGGCGAACCGTATTCGATGAGCGCAGTCATCACTTGGAGCATAGGGACGATGGTTTGCCACCACAACTCTTTTGCAGGACGTGAGATGAGGAATGTCCTAAATCGGGCTTCGTCAACGCGAGAGGCATCGGGTCCTCAGTGTCTCGGCAATGCTGGACAAAGAGTGTTGCGAGCGGCACGTAGGCCTGCGAATAGGCCTCATTTTATGCCTCATATTTCTGCAACACCACGCGACGAGACCGACTCAAAACAACACGTTTTCTTGAAAACAAATGACATGCGCAACGAGACCGACACAGAACAACCGATGGCAAGTTCCTTTTAATCCCAAGGTGCCGGGATCGAGACCCAGGCGGCCCACTGAGCAGAATTGAACGTTCACGCTCTTGGATGCCAACGGTCACCCCATTTCTTACTCGAGCGTCAAATGCTTCTAGGACTTGGTCGAGGGCCTAGCGGGTTGAAGGCTCCCCACGTTCGGCGCCAAAGGCCTCATTCCAGGCCTCCAATTTCTGCAGCACTGCGAAAGCGACCTGGAAGGCGACAATGCCGTCTTGGAAGTTCCTTGGTATCCAACTTTCCCGGCGCAATTCACGTGCTCAATGATGACTCGAGGCCGTCCAAAACAATGTTCAGGCCTGAGAGGAATTCTCTCTCGTGTGAGAAGTTTCTTTACGCATTCAAGCGGGTTCACGCTCCTCTGCGATGGATAAGTCAACAAATAGGATCGATGCGTGACAGACGCGAAAGAACGTAGGGAGCGTCTGCAGGACTGCCCGGGCTTTCTGCGCTTCTGGATGGCCTCCACCGTCTCGGACTTCGGAACCTACATCAGCACGATCGCCATCCAAGTCATTGTGGTGTTCACGCTCCACGAAGGCGCCGCTGGCGTGGGACTCGTCAGTGCCGCTCGCTGGCTTCCGTATCCTTTGTTCGGCCTGGTGGCTGGTGTTCTGGTCGAACATTCCCGTCGGCGCCCACTACTGGTCTTCACGGATCTGGTTCGTGGGTTTCTGCTTGTCGTCGTGCCAGTGCTCGCATTGATTCACCACCTTTCGCTGGTGGTCTTAATGTTGTTCATGGCGGTATTCGGGCTGATGTCGCTTCTCAACGACGCCGCCTCTCAGTCCTTTCTGCCGAGACTGGTGCCAGCCAACCAGTTAACCTCTGCCAACGCTCGACTTGACCAAAGTGGAGCGGTCGCACAGTCGTCCGGTCCAGCGATCGGCGGTGGGCTCATTTCACTATTGACCGCACCTTGGGCCGTGCTGATCGATGCGGCGAGTTACGTCGCATCCGGCCTCCTGCTTCTGCGCATACCGGTTTCCGAACCTCCGCGCCGACCGGTGTCCCTTCGTAGCGTACGGCGTGAAGCGCTAGAAGGTCTGCAATGGATCTACAAGCACGCCACCCTCCGGCCGCTCGCACTGAGCACCCAAGGCTGGTTTCTCTGCTCCGCGGTCGCCAGTACGGTTCTACCCCTCTTCGTCTTGCGGACCCTCGGTATAAGTGCTTTCGGCTATGGCGTAGCGCTGTCCGTCGCTGGTGTCGGCGCGCTGGTGGGTAGTCTCGCCGCAACACGATTGGGCGCGCGCTTCGGCTGCGGTCGGGTAGTCGTAACCTGCCGCGTGACGACGGCAGTCTCATGGGCGTTGATGGCCCTCAGCCATCCTCGCTTGTCGGGCTGGGTCATGTTGGGCGCGGGGGAATTGCTGCTTGGCTTGTCGATGGGCGCGGAGAACGCAAACGAGATGGGTTATTGGCAAGCGGTGACACCTGACGCCCTACAGGGCCGGATGAACGCAACGAGGCGCTCGATCAACCGAGCGATGATCGTGATTGGAGCGCCGGCGGGCGGCTTTCTCGGTGACGCAATCGGGTACCGACCCATGCTCTGGATTGCTTCGGGAGGGTTTCTCGTCGTGGCAATCACACTCGGATTGTCGGAGTTTCGCAACGCGCGCATTGATGCCGCAACTATTTGACGTGCTCGATTTCTGCGAAGCCCAATTCGCTTAGCCTTGAACCCACTGGCGTCCGAGGCCCGACGCGAACCCGTCAGCGAACCGAAGCAGACCGTTCTTGAAACTCGCCGAGAAGATTGCGAACTTCTAGGTCCGGATAGGCCTCATTTTAGGCCTCATATTTCTGCAACACCACGAGACGAGACCGACTCAAAACAACACGTTTTCTTGAAAAGAATAGACATGCGCAACGAAACCGACACAGAACAACCGATGGAAGGTTCCTTTTAATCCCAAGGTGCCAGGATCGAGACCCGGGCGGCCCACCAATCAGAAATTTTTAATGTTCGTTCCATGTTCGCGAATCACAACGGTCGCGGCTCCCCAGAAGGGATATGAAGGAAATCGAAATTCGCGTCAGTGGTTGGCGTAATCCAATGTTGGTGGGTCCGGCCGCGGTGATAGGTTGCGGGCCTCTTTTTAGGCCCCGCATCTCCGCAATACTTTGAAATCAGAGGGTCAGCCGAGAACATGGCATTGGAAGCGATTTAGTCTCCCGTAAACCCGGCGCGATTCAAAGACTCGCCACTATAAGTCTGCAATGACTGGAGCTTCCACAATTATTCTTCTGCCGCCAATCCGAGATCCCGCGCTTTGTACCGATTCGTCGCGCTACCACAGCGGTAAAGAATTGAGACAGACATTCCGCGAGGCGAATCCTCACAGGTCAAGGTGACAACTAAAATGACATCAATCCCATTTAGTGAAATCATCAATACATGTTTGGGCAGTTCTGCGCCATAATCTCGCCATCCATGAGCAACTCCTTTGGTGCTTTCTCAGTACCGTCGGGCGCGTCGTCGCAGATGCTCCAGAAGGACTAACCCCGCAGTCTCTTCGAACCAGCGAGAGTGACCGATGAAGTAGCCGTCATAGGCGAGGTTCGCGTTGACCGGCGAGCGCACGACCTCGGCGAAATACTCAACCTCGGAGAGCGCGTATTCAAGGTGGGCAACGGGTAGTACCGCGACGAGCGCGGCTAATTCAGACTCGTCGAGCGGCTGCACTTCTTCATACCCGTCGAGGAGTGCATCGGCGCCCCCGAGGTCCGCGGCGACGAGTCCGGTCCCGGCGAGGTCGAGCCAATCGACGGTACTGCGTTCGAGCGCCACCGCCAGGTCGTGAACAGCGAAGGTGCGATTCGAGAGACCGAGGTCGAATACTCCTTCCACAATGACGCTGGGGCTCGTCGAACTCCACGTGAGGTTCGAGGGGTGCCAGTCTCCGTGGCCCCACTGCGACGAGAGTGCTCGCAGTAGTGGGGCGGCCCTCTCGATTGTGGGGAGGTGGTAATGGGCGAAGTCCTCCACAAGGGAGCGATGGGTCGCGACGCGCGCGAGGCCCGGGCGAGCGGCGATAATCCGGCCCAGCTCGGCCAACGGGTCGGCGGCGGCGACGATTGTCGTGGAATTCGCGAGAACTCCCGGCGCGGATGGCGGCAATGAGAAGCCCCTGGCGGCCCGATGAAAGCGCGCGAGCGCGCGACCCGCCGCTCGGGCGTGGTCGAGACTGGTGAAGGGGTGCCACGACGGCACGTCGCGGTAGAGATCCACGCCGGTAGCTCTCGCGTGGACCTCGTAAAGGAAGTCGCCGTCTAGCACCACCGTGTCACCGTTCGCGCAACGAAGGACTGCGGGTAGTGCCTGACCCCGGGCTCGCAAGTAACTCGAGAACTGATGCTCGACGCGAAGTCGCTCCGGTGTGCGCACCGCTGCCTGGTGACGCTTCACGAAGACCGTTTCGTTCGCGAAGTGAACGAGAGCCGCGGCAGACATCGGTCGTGGACTGCGCCACGTTACAACAGCCGCTTGGCTCGTGGACACCCCTTCGTGTTGATCGAAGTGACGAAGAACTGCCTGCACTTCGTTGTCGGTGAGCGTGGGCCAGTCCGCCTCGACGAGCGTCTGGCCCATCCCGTGCACGAGTCCACTGGTTGAACTTGCTGACATCTCGTTTTCCATCATCCAATCGTGCTTCGAGAGCATGTCGGGCGTCGTCGGTCTCGACGCCGGCGAGTGATTCCCGCGACGACGCCGCCGAGGAGCGTCACTGCACCCGCCGCGAAGAAAGAGCAGAGTGACGCGGACATCCAACTCGCCGGTCTGAAGTCGATGAGGCGCCCAACGTTCATCCATAGCGATACCCACCACGAGATATAACCGGGATTGATCAACTGATACGTGATGAAGCCCATGCTCCACGGCACCAACATTGCAACGCGTTTCGGCGCACGAAGCGACAGATTCCAGTGTCCGTCCGATAGTACAAAGAAGTCGACAATGAAGACGGCGGACATCGGAACGAAGACCGAACCTAGGAGAACGAGGAAGTTCTCGTAGTCAGCAACGTTGGTCCAAAGCGCGAGCACCGTGGCGAGTGAGGCGATGCTCAGCGCCAGTATGCGGCGATCTAACAGTGGGCGAAAATTCTGGATTGATACGGCCGTCGAGTACACGTTGGCGAACGATTGATCGAGTTCGCGCGTCGCGAGAAGTGCGAAGCAGATCGACCCTAGCGGCACGGCGATGAACGCGCCGTAGATATCCGACGGGTTGCGCGCAACCGTCACGAGCGCTAGCAGTCCAATGATGTAGCAGAGGATCTGGGTGACGCTGTAGCCAACGAAGCTTCCCCAGAACGCCGTTCGTTCTGAGCGTGAGTGACGGGTGTAGTCCGCGGCCAGCGGGGCGAACGAGACAGCCGCCGCGACGACGGTATCGGTGGCGGCCCAGTACCCCGACCAAGTGCCGTGATCGAATACGGGCAGTCGATAACGCACGAGTTCCACAAAGAGATAGCCAAGGACGACGGTCACGGCCGGGGTAGCAAAGCGGCGAAGGATGCGGACGGCACCGAGCGGGCGGAGCGTGAGCAGACCAGTGACCACTCCCGCAAGGACGATGTAACTCCAGCGCGGCAACGCCGGTGCCACTGTGTGAGCGGCTGTCGCGATCGTGACGAGTTCGAAGACGCCCCAGCCGAGGCACTGCACGACGTTGAGAATGGTGGGCAGATACGAAAGTTCTATGCCAAAGAGGCCGCGCAGCAGCACCATCGCCGGTGCCCCGGTACGAGCCCCGGCGACGCCGCTCAACGCGACCGCGAGCGTGCCCAGTATCGTTCCGAGCACGATTGCCGAGAGTCCAGCGACTAACGACAGCTCTGGTGAGGCGGTGCCCCCGGGCTGCAACACGAAGATGGCTCCGGTAAAACCGAGCAGGCTCACGCCGAGGTTCCCCCACAGCCCGAACTGATCGAACAGTCCGAGCGCCTGAGGAACTGGCTCGTTAAGGGTAAGGGGGACTTCGGAGTGCTTGTCGCCCACGACGATGGTGAACGACTCTGCATCTGACGTGGCTGGCATGACTATCTCCTTACGCCGGCATTACCCGGTCAAGTTCAAACGGTCGGTGACGCTTCGGCCAGTGCTGGCCAGCCACCCTCTCAGCCCGGTACATCCGAGCTCCCGTATGGATCAATTAATAATTTACCACGGAGTTTCGCCGCTAACGAGAGCTTCTTCGCTCTCGCCGCGAATGAGAACTCCACGCATCGTGAGCATCCTTGCGCCATGAGTGATCAAGCGTGACACCAGTCGCTCGCTGAGGTGGAAACGGATAGGCAACCAACTGACCGGCGAAGTGCGCTTGGCATCCGGTGGTGACCCGCAATTGGGATACTGGGTTCGCACGCCACGCTTGGTCGAGATCGAAAATAGGACGGTTGAAACGCCCCAAACGTTGCGAATCCATTTTTCACTCGCCAATTCAGTGAGCAATGTTCGATGGAACACTTTCTGAGTTGGATAAGTGCATTCGAACACGTAAGCGGCAACGTCGTTCCAGTCCCACCAGCCCCTTGACTCGTACGAGTCGAGAGGCTGGTTTAAGTTGCATACCGTGACGCCAGGTGTATTAGTGCCACCCGCGCAGCGCTCGACGCAGCACCGCGTCGTAGCCCTCAAGGCCCTCGTGGCTGAGGCGCGCTTCGGGTCCCGCGGCGATGCCGACACGCTCGGGAATCACTCCCCAAAGATCCACTTTCTGTTCCTTCCACCAAGCGATCGCTGCTTCGAGGTCGTTCGTGCCCAGTCGTGCGGCGCAAATCACGACGCCCTCGGCATCCGAGTGGAGATGAACTCGAGCGTGGCGAGAACACGCGAGTGCTCAATACCTCCCGCGCGCGTCGGGACGACTACGGGCTAGGGCGACCGCCGACTGAGTGATCCGCTCGTTACCCGGTGGCGTGTCGACGATTCCCAGGCCCTCGACTCGCCCCATGGCCCGTGTCGCGGTACGTTCACGAGGCATCGACGACAGTTATGCCAGGTAGAGGCCACGTTTCAAGCCATTCGGCCGACGACGCATGCGGGTCGGCGTCGATGAGCGTTACGGGGTCGTAATCCCGCTCTACTGCAGCGGCGCACAAGTAAATCGAGGACGTCGACTTGCCGACACCGCCCTTCAATGAGGTCAAGATGATTCATAGACGGCATGCTACGACTCCTTCACAAGATCGTGGCCAGTTCAACTTCCGATTCATCTCGTGACCAATTTGGGTGGAGGCGCTTCGTCCATCTGGTTCCTCGCGGTTAGATCAATAAATCAATGCTGACCACCAAGTGTTGAGTTGACCCCTTTAAGCCCGCCGGTGAATCGGCCTGGAATAAGTGGAGGCTGAGGGAGTCGCGAGCGACGCCGCGCGCTTTAACAGGTCACACCTCAGGCCTCATTTTAGGCCTCATATTCCTGCAACACCACGCAACCAGACCGACATGAGACAACACGTTTTCTTGAAAACAATCGACTCACGCGACGAGACCGACACGGGACAACAGTTCGCAAGTTCCTTTTAATCCCAAGGTGCCGGGATCGAGACCCGGGCGGCCCACTAAATGCCCACTAGATGGAATTGAACGTTCACGCTCGTGGATCCCAACGGTCGCGGCGACTCGGCAGCAACGTCGAAGATTTTCGAACTATTCTCCGTTTCGCAACACCACACTGACTTTGGTTCTGAAATGCGGCGCGCGACAGCTACAGGCCTCAATTTAGGCCTCCGATTTCTTCAAATCTGCGAAAGCACATCGCCAAGCGACAATTCCCTGTTGGAAGTGATTTGGCCCTCCAGCAAACCAGTCGCGATTCAGCGACCGCTGATGAGTTTCTACTTGGTGTCGTTTCGCATCTTGCGATCCTTACCGACGTCGAAACCGAGAGCGGCGAACCCTGGAAGTCTCTTTCGATGCATTCTGGCGAGCACCGGGCTCTGCGCGTCGACGTAATCGTGAGCCTCAACGGATGATTTGCCATCCAAGGGTCGCAAAATACGGCCAACGTACTGGACAACTCTTCCACGAAAGGCGATCGGGAACGCCATGAATACGGTATCGAGCGGTGGACAATCGAACCCTTCGCCGAGGAAACTGCCGGTCGCCGCGAGCACGAGCCCACCTCGCTTGGATGCGTCGTCCAGATCCGCCATGACTTTGGCACGAGCCTTCTTCCCCATTCCACCCTGGAGGACGAAAGGAGTGACTCCCCTCGCACCAAGTACGGACACGATCGACGAAAGGTGCTCAGTCCACTGCGTCAGCACCAGACAGTTTCTGCCTTTGGCGGCTGCGGAAGCCACGTCATCACAGATAGCGATCGTTCGAGCTTCGTCGTCCACCAAAGCGCGAAACAGGTCCTGGATGTGTGTAACGTCCTCGTTCGCTTCAAAACTCGTCTGGTGCACAATAAGTTCTCGGCGGAAGTCGTTCTCTACGTCAACTTTCTCATTCATTCGGTGGCGAATGGGCCCGCAGTACATGGTGATCAAGCCCTGAAGGCCATCGCGCCGGTAGGGCGTAGCGGTTAGACCGAGCCACCGCCGGACACCTATCTGCTTGACGCATCGCTCGAACGTCACCGCCGGCACGTGGTGGCATTCGTCTACAACGACGAGTCCGTAACGGCATGACATCTCGTCGAGATCTTCTCGTCGAGCAAGGCTTTGTGCCATAGCGACGTCGACGATACCGGTGGTCTTGTTCCGGCCGCCGCCGATCTGGCCAATCTCCTTCGCGGAGAGGCCCAGGTGCGTTGCTAGTCGCTCAGTCCATTGCTCCAATAGTGGTTTGCGATCGACGATGATCAGAGTGGGCCGTTGGTGGTGCGCAATAAGTGCACAGGCGACAACGGTCTTTCCGGCCCCCGGCGCGGCGACGAGGACGCCCAGTTCGTGATCGCGGAGCGCTAGCAGTGCCGCTTCTTGATCCTCCCGAAGCTTGAAAGTGGGCGCGAAAACAATTGGCTCGGGATCCGGGCGATTCTCGCGGATCACTAATCGGCTACCCGCCTCCGCGACCACACTTGCTGCTTTCTCGGTGAGACCTCGAGGAAGGAGCAACGACTCGAGGTTTTCACCGTAACAGCGGATCATCCTCGGCGTATTCCACGTTGAGAATCTCAGCCGTTCCTTCTCGTAGAACGCAGGGTTATGTAGTGACGCGAGATGCTTGAGCGCTGCAAGCAGCGCCGGTGGAAGACCGAACCTCTCGATCTCCAACATTGCCGCAGCGACGCCGACGACCGCGTCGGGCATTGCGATGGGAACCACGACCCGAGAACGCTGGAACGTTTTTTCTTCTGGTCCCGCTCCGACCTCTGCAGAGTTCGAGAGAATCGACTCAACTTCAATCAGCGACATTCGCTTCAGGGTCGAAAGATAGGCCCACTGGTCCTCTATTGGCTTCATCGTGCCAGGGTCGAGAAATGCGGTGGTTCCGCGATCTCGACATTCCTTCTGCAAAGGTAACGCGATCAAGTTACCGAACGATCCTTTCGGCATGATGTCCTGCGCGGGAAACAATCGGCAATAACTCGCTAGGTCGAGTTCTCCTCGAAGGTTCATCGCTTCGCGGAGAAGCAGCGTGCCGAGTCGTCGGGCGAGTGTCGCGGGCACAGAGTCACGAAAGAAGATCCACACGTGTGCGCCGTCGCCCGAGCGCGACCGTTCGAGCGCCGAGGTTACTGCCATCGACTGTGCGGAGTCGAAGTAGGCGAGCGCGTCTAGCGCCCAGCCTGGTCCATCAAAATCGCACACAATCAGGTGGCAGCTGTCATCACCGAGCAGCGGATAGAGTCCGCCGTGAATCTTCCCTGCCAAGTGATCAGCGATCACGCTCGACGTCAACGGCAAATACTCCTTGTCCGTCGATCGAGCGTTGGCAAAACCCCCCACAACCGCGGGCGACCAACCGTGCTTTCCCGTCCTTTCGCTTTCCCACCGGAGCGCATAAACGTCGACACGACCGACAAAAAGCGACTGGAAGAATGCAACCTTCGACTGTGGTGACGAAGAACGATCGACGAGAGAGAGCGGAGTCTCATGTTCGGTGGGTCCACTTTGGTTAACCGCGGGATGTTCGCGGTTCCTCGAGGACTTCAATCCCAGAATCTCTGTCAAGCGATCATTTTCTCGCTTCAATTTCTCGATTTCTCCGCGAAGGTTCGCGACAATTTGGAGTTCTTCATCGTTCATGCCGGTCCCGACGCTCCTCCCCCATCGCAGATGTTCGACAATACCCATGAATTCGCCGGCGTAACGTACGCCGACTGAGCGACGCGGTGACATCCGAACGTCAACGGCGTAAGGGCGCTACACCGATGCATTTGGGCCGATGGCGATCAGCATCATCGCAGGTAACACCCCTCTACAATGGAGGCGTGATCAGACAACGCGCGACCACCGTCGCCGAATGGGCGGAGCGAATGCACTCTGCGGAACCTCCTACAGAGGACGACGTCACTGTTCTTCTCGATGGACGTCGCCTCGACTCGAGGGAGTCCGTTGAGTCGTGGCTCAGGGAGTTGGAGGCCCTTCGGAGACTGGAAGCCGCAACCGATGACGCCAACAAATAGCGGGCCACCGCTTGATCTCAACCGACTGCTTGAGGTACTCACGCGAAACGATGTCGACTTTGTGGTCGTCGGCGGATCGGCAGCAGGATTCCTAGGGGCCTCGCGTTTAACCGAGGATGCCGATTGCGTAGTGCGTCGCGAACGCGCCAACCTAGAGAGACTTGCCTCAGCCCTACGAGAACTACATGCTCGACTGCGAGTCGCACGAATGAGCGACGAGGAAGCCAAAGCGCTGCCGGTACAAGTTGACGGCATGATGCTCGAGACGACCGGGAACTCGACCTGGACAACTGACGCCGGACCCTTTGACGTATTGAACGATTTGAAGGATTTCGAAGGGCGATCGGTTCCTTATGAAGAATTGCTTACGCGTTCGCTCGTCGTTCATGGTGACGGCTTTGTGGTGCGCGTCGCATCTGTTGACGACATCATCGCGGCAAAGACCTTCGCCAATCGCGAAAAGGACCGCGAAGCTCTTCCCGAACTCAATGACATTCGGGAGCGAGAGCGTTCACCACTCCCCGAACAAAGTCAATCGGGCTCTGAGGCTGAGACTAAACGGAATCGCGATTTCGGTATTGAAATGTGAGTTGCAGCCACCAAGACCTCTGCCGCGATTAATTCCATCTACGCGGCGGTAGCACTTAGACGCAAGATACTGCGATATACACCTTCGGCTAGACAGGCCTCATTTTAGGCCTCATATTTCTGCAACACCACGAGACCAGAGCGACACAGGACAACACGATTCCTTGAAAATAAACGACCTACGCGACCAGACCGACACCACGCAACCATTCGCAAGTTCCTTTTAATCCCAAGGTGCCGGGATCGAGACCCGGGCGGCCCACGAATGACCTATTCACAGGCTCGGAATAACTATTGGCTACATCGGATGTAGCCATTTGTGTAGCCAAACCGACAAACGCGAGCGGACGTGTAGGAATGATTTCGTCAAAGAGCACTGAACGCATAGCTTCGGCAGCCATGGCTCGCGCCTTCGGCATGAGGTGGCCGTAGACGTCCTTCGTGACTCGAATCGACGCGTGGCCCATCTGTTCAGACACAATTTCCAGTGGAACTTCCATCGCGATCATGAGCGACGCGCACGAGTGACGAAGCTCGTGGATCGACCAGTGACCCAGGCCAGCGCTCTCACAGATCCTCGGCACGGTCTTGCCGAACTGCTCAGGATCGAGCGGCGTGCCGATCGTCGACGTGAAGATGAGATCCCACTCGTTGTGCCACCGCTTGCCACGGACTAGCTCCTCCGCCTCTTGGCGCATTCGATGACGGTCAAGTACCTCGACGAGGGGCGCTGAAAGATGCAGCTTTCGCCTGCTCCCAGCCGTCTTGAGGTCGCTCAGATGCACGCCAGACTTGTCACGGACCAACTGACGACGAACCGTCAAGACGACTGCATTTTCGGCATGTACGACGTCCTCCCACGAGAGTCCCAGGATCTCACCCCGGCGAAGCCCCAGCGCCAGGGTGAGGACGTAGGCCGCTTCCAAACGATTATCAATCACCGCTTCGAGGAAGGTCTGCGCCTGCTCGGGAGTCAGCGAACGCCCTTCGCGATGATCCAGTTTTGGACCCTCCGCGATGGCGGCCACGTTACGAGAGAGCAGGCCATCCTGCTCGGCAAAACGAATCGCCCGACGAAGAGTCGCGCGAGCCATCCGGCGAGTCGAGGGCGAATAGCCCTTGGCTTCCAAGTCGCCGAGCATCCGACTCACGTCGGACGGCGTGAGTTTGGTCAGCCTCACTTTTCCGATCGAAGGATTTATGTAGACGTTCACCGCCCGGAGGTACAGAGCCTCAGTCCTAAGGCTCACGCTGCCCGGAACTCGCTTCGAGATCCAATCGCTCAAATAGGTCCCAACGGTGAGACGATCCGGCGCGAGCGTGAGACCTTGGGCCACGGTTGGCTGCACTTCTTGCATTCGCTTCGCCACCTCCGCGCGAGTCCGACCGTTCACCACCTTCCGTGCTCGCTTACCAGCGCTCCAGCCGAGATCGACCGCGCCAATCCACAGTCCGTCATCACGCTGGTAAATCGAGCCTTCGCCTTTGCCCCGTCGTTTGCCCATCTCTCCCCCTACGCCTCACACCTAAATCCGCGACCTGAGACCGACATCATCACGAGTTCGCCACCAGACCTTGAACGTAGTCCTCAAGGTCGCTGCGCCGAATTCGGCGGCAGGCGCCTATCTTGACCGATAGCAGTACGCCCGCGTAGATCAGTTCGTAGACCGTGGTGCGGCTGATCTGCAAGATCGACGCGACCTCTTTGACGGTAAATAGCAATTGAGACTCCTCGGTACTCATTTTGCCCGACACCGTTCACAGACTGTCGTGAGTCCGCAAGACTGACCGTCAATGTGGACTGTTTCTGAACCGTAACAATCCGATCCAAGAGAACAGGACGCCGTCCCATCCTTGTGAAAAATCTCCACTCCGTGACAATGGTCGATCCCATGCGCTGCGAGAATGCTATGAGTGTCGAAGTGCACGGGTTTAAAAAAGTCCTTTACTCTCCCACTTTCCAAATACGTAATTCGAACTGATGACTCACTTTTGTTGCCGCGCCTTTTCGACCGGTTTCGCTTCGACATCTAAGTCTTCTCCCTCACCCTTGTGTAACTCAACGTATTGAGATCAAGAGCGCCGCCTTCGGCGGCGTTGGCGGCTTGCGCCGCCAGCCACTTCATTGTCTGGTCGTCCAAATGCCACTCGCATTCGGCCCAAGCCTTCTGGAATTGACGAAGCACCTTCATAGTTAGACCCCACCCTCGTGACGCAGTCCACGTTCGATATCGCCCATAGCCATTGACGAGTTCACCTGTGCTGAGATCGAGCCAAGGCATCGAATATCGCGCGTCAGCGGACTTGCTCACGTACTTGGCGCAGTACCACGACTTCGTAACCGCCACGACTTTTACGTCAAGCTCATGCCCAAAACCGTGCTCTTCTACCAGCAGGCGCATCGAGCAGTGCGGGTCGAAAACTCGATAGTCACGAAGAATCAGGTCAGGGCGATCAGCCCGCACCAGAACGTGGAAGTGCAGTGCGCCACGACCAACGCCGTCAGCGCGACGTTTGCCGTCTTGAATCTCGGCCGCTCTCGCGTATTGAAGGCGCCCGTAACTTCTTCGCAGATCTTGTACCCATCTGTTGAACCGCTTGGACGCCGTCGCGTTATAAACAGCAACATCTATTCCGTCTGGACCCGTACACGGACATCGCGCGCCGCTCGGCAAGAAGTGTTCGGAGTCACCTGGTGCCGTGATCGTAACGAGCAGTATTCGGTCATTCGGATGATCAGTCCAGCCAGATTCGAAGATTCGGCCAACCCGCCGTCGGTAGCTCTCCGAGCACGGTGCACAGACCGTTCGCGCAGTCCGATTGCACCTGGCCAGTACTTTCTCGGAACAGAGACAGACCATCCAATGAGGTCGATCACACTTTTCGTGACGCTCCTTGGCCGCGCCCCCGTAAATCCATCGGTGTTTGCCCGAATCGTGAAATTGACACTCGATATTCATTTTCCGCCCCGTCGCTGAGACGATAGAGCGCAGAAAAGCGCGCTATCGGGTACTCTTGCGCTGAGGGAAAACCACATCGTGACTAGGATAGAGCGCAGAACAGCGCGTGTCAAGAGCGCAGCAAACTATTGCGCTCTCGACAAAATACTGACAGTATGTGTTTATGCCTCGACGAAACGCCTTAGAAGCCGAGTGGAAGCCCGCAGTTGATCAGGCCGAACTTGACAGGTATTACAGCATGTATCCACTAGCAAGGGACTATGGGGAACCATGGCGATCAATCGGTGAAGCGCTCTTTGACGCTCGGAAAAAACTGCAACTGAGTAAACGTGAAGCTGCGCAACGAGCCCGAATATCCGATTCATTTTGGCGCCAGCTCGAGGCCGGGGGAAAGTGGGTCAGTGGAAAGCTCATTCTGCCGAACCCACGGCCCGAAAGCCTTTCGAAAGTACTAAGAGCAGTTTCAATCGACCCCCTTAACTTGATTTCAATACCGGGATTTACTCAGCCCCATTCCGACATAGAACCCTGGCGGTACCGCAGCCTCTACGACAAGCTCGAAAGATTGACTGAAGCGAAGGTTCAATTGATTGAGTCACTCGTGGACGCGCTGCTCGAGCAGAGCTAGAAGTCTCGCCCCCCACTCGGGCCACCCCTGACGTTGATTGTCGACGACCGGATACCGTTCACCAATACATCTCCCGGGTTCTTCCAACGATGTTGCCTCCTCCAGGTCGTGTAATACGCCACTACTAGCATTTCAGGGACACGGCACACCGAATATTGCCGAGCATTAGCTGGGGGGGCGTTTGACTCAAGAGTTGTCATCATTTCGAGTCGTGAACCGGGGCATTCTTCGTGATGCCACGATCGACTTGTCAGGCAACGGCATTGTCACGATTGTCGGGAAGAATGATGTAGGCAAGACATTCCTCGTGAAATCACTGGTTTCCACGTTAAAACCTGAAGAATATGTTCAATCAGAAGAGCGGCACTATCTCGAGTGGGATATTAAGAGCGAATACAGTCAGCAGCGAACAACTCGAAACCCCTTCCTAGATTCCGAGGTTTGCTCCTTTGGAATAGAAGTTGGCTCCACCGGGAATCCGACGGAATTCGCCGTTTTCGATTCCCGTCCGGAAGATCAGAACTCACCACACCTGAAAGAACATCCAACAGGTCGTTTTTGGTGGCCTCTAACGCCCGACTTTCAATCCAATAATGGAATGCTAAAGATTCAGCCTAACGAATCAACAACTTCGACTCCAATGATTTCGAAGCGATTCTACGACGCAATCAAGGGTCAATGGAAAATGCCGGAAATTTTTTACTTCGCACATCCGAGATTGTGGCAAGACAATTCAATGGTCCGCGAAGACTCTCGACTTTCTCCAGACGCACAAAATTTAACGAATGTATTTCACAGTTTGCAGGGCTCAATGCCCAGAATAACTCGATCGATCATTGAATCTTTGCAAGACATATTCCCGACTATTGGATCATTAGGTGTTCGACTAGCGGATACACAAGCCAATCTTGTATTGACCGATTCAAATGACCTTCAACTTCGATTGAATCAGGTAGGCGGCGGTGTAGGGCAAGCGGCGGCGGCGACCACCGCGATCGCGTCGGTGCCCAGAGATTGCGTTGTCATCATAGAGGAGCCCGAGTCCGGGCTTCACCCACAGGCTCAACGAAACTTGACTGCAACTCTCCGTCACCTTCTCGCAGATCGCAAATTGATACTGACGACACATTCGCCATATGTGCTCGAGGCACTCGATGAAGGTGACCGAATCCATCTTGTCACGCGTACTTCCATTTCATCTGAAGTGCTAGATGTGTCGGGCAGTCTTAGAGACGCACTTGACATTATTGGCGTCGGCGCTTTTGGCCTTCTACAAGCCAGGTATGCGCTGATAGTGGAGGGCGCATCTGACAAGTTGATTCTTTCGCGTCTATTGCTCATTGACTTGATCCGGCACGACATTGCGATCGTCCAAGCTGAGGGTGCGAAAAATCTCGCAAATTTCGAAGAGGCGTTGCGATCTTTGCCGGAACTCGATGATGAAAGCATTCTCGTTTTGGCTGACAGGGACGAGCGTGACTCCAACGAAAACACACGAAGCCGTTGGCTACAACTCAAACGCCGCGAAATCGAGAATTACTTTCTCGATTCGCCGGAAAGCATCTGTTTCGCGATGTCAAAGAAGATTAGGGTCGAGCATTTGACAGCGGTGGAAATCGAAAGTCAACTCCGTGTTATGGCGGATCAACTCCAGAATGAAGTCGTATGGCTCCGAACTCGACACTTGATTCATAAAGTCATCGACAGAAAGAGTTTTAACATCAGTCGGCCCAAGGACATTGGAGAAATGAATGTTGCGAACATGGTTGCCATCTTGCACAAGCTGAGTGTGTCGATCCCAGATCAAGAACAAGTTGAAGCAACCTGGAAGCAGTGTCAGGAGGACACCGTATCTCGGTGGGACAACGAATGGAAGATCCTGGTCCCTGGTGAGAGACTTCTAACAATGTTGTACAAGTCACACGGGACTGGCTACAACAAGGTTAAGGATGGCAAATTAATTGCCGAGCGAATCGCGACATCAGCGCTTCCAATTATGTTTCAGGATCTGCGCAAAGACATTCTCGCTGGATTCAATATTTCAGAATGACTTTGTCTCGGCCCGGGCGAGAGAGCTAGCGTAGCCCCTCTCGAAGTCGATGTTCTTTTCGAGCAGCGTCCATGCGCTTAAGGTACTGGCGCTCGTTTCTGCCACGTATCACTTCGCATTCCGCCGCCCGATTGGGAGATTCCCCCGGAAAGGCTGGCTCAGTCGCCAGCCAACTGTCTAACCTCGAAACGCGGCGCCAGCCCATCTGCTTGAGTACGTGGTCGACGTAAGTTCCGAGCTCAGCCACCGGAATGTCGATCTCCACCACTTCGGGCGTCTCGCCTCTTTTGAGCATCCCCGCGAGTTGAGCTTCGTGAATGATTCCCGGCATGTAGCTGGTCTGCAAATAGATTGAGCGATGGGGCTCCCATTCGCTGTCTCGCTCCATAAAAACTTGGATCGATCCCGTCAGCATCTCCCTTTCAGTCACGGTGAACCCGATGCGAGCGCGCCCCCACTCGACTGCCATCCACCCGCCCCTTCTCCGAGGTGGGCGACGGTGTGTGTCACCTGTAGTCCGTGATTCAATGCGAAAAGTGAAGCGCCAAATCGCCCAAGCTCCGCCGATGCTCCCAATGATGATGACCGGGCCAATCCAACTCGGCCCCCAGCCATTTGCTCCGGCCACCGGGTCTTTAATCGCTGTAAATCCGACGAACAACCCGACCCAAACCAGGAGTGTGTTGACGCCTCGCACGTGCTCGCACAACCAATCGACAAGACCATTACGTGGCCGCATGGTGACAGCATTTCACATTCCGATGCCTCAAGCGCCAGTCCACAATTGAATCCTCCAATCGGAGATTGTCGACGTCGGCTCTCTCACACCAACAATCTTCGAGTGCCGGAATTGCCGCGTCTGTCATACTGAGGCGGTGCCGCCACGATCCAATGAGCGCCAGAAGATCATCCTTATGCTTCGTCAGTTGCTCAGTGGGGCAGGCTGCGACGTAACGGAGTCGAAGATGATTCGAGACTCTCTATTAGGTATTTTGCGCGAAGTCGATGTGGTCGCAGAATTCCAGAACGAGGGAGAAACTTGGCGTCAGTGTTACGAGGTAACTACGCAGGCGGGTCCGGTAGATATCACTTGGGCTGAACAGATGATCGCCAAGCACAAAAATCTTGGCACCGACCGTCTGTATTTGGTGCCGTGGAACGGAGCCACCGAGGCTGCTCAAGCACTCATTAATCAAACCAACGATACATTCCTGATAGTTCCTCAAGTCGTTCAGGGAAACGACGGCCCTGAGATTAAGAACCTCTTCGTAGACATGGTGTACATAGGCCCCCAGCGCGTGGTGGCAACTGTAGAACTTCCCGAAGGAGGATCGGGAACAGTGTTGTTGGAGCAAGACTTTGTTCTGTGCTCAAAAGATGGAGAGTTCCGAGGCACTGCAAGGGATCTTTGCGACATGATTGTTCAGGATCCAGAAGCGATCCGAAGACTATTAGTAGGAGCACACAGTCATCCCGAGCGCGATGCCATTGAGAGTTTCACCCTCAGTGCCAATTACGGATCGCTTGAACTGTACTTGCGTCACGAGAACCCCACCGCCTACCACCACATCACCAACGTTGAAATAGCCGGCGAATTCAACTTTGATCAAGCACCTCTTGACCTCGAGGTACGCAACTGGCTCGAACAACCATTTGCTCACGGACGGACCCAGTTGAGTGAGCTTGATGCCTTAGTGGTCGCTCTCCTCAACGAGCAAGACGAAGTCACTCAAATTCGAGTACAAGTCAAGCCCCGCGAGGACACCCCTACGGCTTGACAGGCTCGAGTCGCCAGTGACTGGTGGCAGATCTGTTGCTTCGGGTCTCCGCCGTGAAACCTCACGTCGGATTCTCAGCTCGGCGATCGCGGATGCCGTCGCACCGAACGATTGCCCCAGTTCCCTCGCGGTCCCGGTGCCGCCGGCGCGCGCTCCGCGTGCGGGCGGCGTCCCCGAGACCCCCGAGTGAGTTCTAGATACGAATCGTACGGGCGGCCTTCGTCGTTGCCGTCTCAACGAGTTGGCCCCTCGACACGGACCTCAATTTTGAGGTCATCAGAACCACAAATTTGAACAACGTTCGCCACCCCACTTCCGAAGTTGTGTAGCCAATCATGTAGCCAGGGAAGCAGACTCGAAAGGACATCAGCGGACGTTGGCGGATCCACGGAAGCCTCTGACCAGGACACGCTGACAAGGACGGACGCGCGTGCACTATCTGGCTCGAATCCCAAGGTGCCGGGATCGAGACCCGGGCGGCCCACCAGTAACACGAAGGGTTATGGAGCGATTTAAAACTCCAAGCCCTTTTTGGGTTGCTTGCACGGTTGTTTACATTGAACGTCGTGCAAGAGAAAGGGGAACCATCAGCAACAAGCGTTCTGTCACCACGCATTAGAGGCCCCTTTGATTGGACGACTCGCTTAGAGCGCATGACGCCACTTGTCTCAGGGCTCCGTCGCTATGCCTCAGACCATTTCACACAGCTAATTTGCCCACCACGGCGCGTCGGTAAAATCGAAGGGAATCGCCGTCTGTCGTTCCCAGAGATCACTCGTATTGAACTCGGGAGGATTTATCTTCCTAGCGACCACCAGACCCGCAACAATCTCTGCGCCGGCTGCCTGGAGAGCGTGAGCAGCGGAATTGACCCGCGCGCCTGTCGTAAAAGTATCGTCAACGAGTAAGACCTTGGCTCCGCGAACATCGGCAGCGACTTGGAAACCAGATTCAGATGCTTTGTTGAAAGTCATCGAGCCCGTGCCACGGATTAACAACTCAACGGGATTCACAAACTCCGAGTAATCTTCATTGATTGCGCGAGTAAGTGCCGATGGTGCTGGATTCTTCGTCGAGGGAACAGGAACCACCGCATCCCACATTCCAAATGTTTCGGCGAGACGCCCGCGATTCTCCTCGAAATAACGCACGATTATCCCGCCCACAATTCGTGATTGAGCAAGTCGAACCAACGCGTCCGGACTCTCCTTGTAGTCGTGCATTCGCTCTCGCAAGGATGACGGTTTTCGATAGAAACTAACTGGGATCACGATTGGGCATGGGAAGGCTACCTGAGCCCTTACGTGACCGCAGCTCCAACAGTTCGCAAAGTCCAGACTCTTGCCGGAACGACAGAAAGGACACACGTCGGGTGCGTCTGGCGGCATTGGAACCAGTTCATTAAGGATTGCGTCAGTGATGTCGACCAGTTGCCCGTGGTTCAATTCGTTGCCGAAAGCTCGACGAGGAGTTCGTCCTCGTTCTTAACAAATGTGACCTGTGGGTGCTCGGCGAACTGACACGCCCATTCCTCTGATCCTAGAATGGGCGCCCACAAAAACACTCGTCGACCTTGCGCGATCGCACAATTCACTTCAATTCGAGTTCCACTGTGTTCACTCATTTCGACGACCAAGGTGGCATCGGAGAGACCGGCGATGAGCACATTTCGAGAGGGAAAGGACGTTTTCGTCGGAGATTGCATGGGTGGAAACTGTGTCACCAGAGCGCCGCGTCTCGCGATCCGAAGATCTAGCCCACGATTTTCAATTGGGTATACCTTGCCTAGGCCAGTTCCCAACACAGCAATTGTCTGTCCGTCACTATCAAGGGCTCCTCGATGACTTGCCGAGTCAATACCGACAGCCAATCCGGAAACAATCATGAAACCCGCGCTCGCCGCGCTGCTCGCAAGAAGATGAGCTGCTTTGATTCCATCATCGGAGGCCCGCCGACTTCCTACAACGGCGAGCGTTGGTGTTTTCGAATCACCCATGTCTCCACGAACAAACAAGAGAGCTGGACGTCCGTCGAGATCTCGTAGACGATGCGGGTAATCAACTGAAGTCGAGAGTACAACTTGTACTTTCGAGTCGGACAGTAATTTCTTCAGCTCTCGTCGAACCTTTTCCAGCGTATTCACATCAGCCGAGTGTGAGGTGAGACGCTCATTGTCAACGTTACCTTCAGGATGATCGAATCCCGACGGCCGGTCGCCTTTCAGCGGCAGCCAGTTGTCCCGGTAGCCCTGACCTTCAATGAGCAACGTGGAGATCTCGTCTAACTCGGAGGCGGAGATGGTCACGTCGTGATGATAGAACTCAGGTGCGACAGCGAAGGATTCACTTTTCATCGAGTTTGGTCGGGTTCGGGAGATACATCGCTTGCAGTATCAGATCCTCCGCAGCTTTGAGTGCGTCTGCAGTGACGTTCGAGTTCAGGGCCGCAAAGGTCGTCGCATTAATTAGTCCAGCGCCAAGCTCGAATCCACTGAGGTCGGCGCTCATCGTCTCCCAAACTTCGAAAGCTGTTCCGCCGGTACATGCCACCGGTACAACGCCCATCCCTCGTTCCTTGGCCCGAACGACCTCTCGATGGGTCCCGTCGCTTCCACCAAGAATTACGATCGAACGAATCTGGCTGAATACCTCATCTCGGAGTTCCTCGCTGTCTTCACCAATGAATGTGATGGCGCCCTTTCGAATGTTGGGCATGTCGACAGGCTCATCTTTCTGGCGTCGCACCAGCATCATTCGATTGGCGTCATAGTCTTCGCCGAGTTCCTCTAACAGGGCATACCCAACCGTTGCACCGAGCAGACTTGATGTGGTAACGCTGACGCCCGCACGGGCGAGTCGTTTACCGAGCGTCTTTGCGATGTCCTCAAGTTCGGGTCCAATTGATTCGGCAACTGGGTATCTTGCACTACCGTCTGAATCATCTGAGGAAGATCGTGGTCCGGGCTGAGAGCCTGAGACAAACAACCGGCTCGGTCGCGTTCTAGCGACGAGCTTTCGCAGAATATCGTTTACTTCGTCATAACTCGCCGTCGTTACAACTTGGACACCTGACCGCAGGAGTTCGCCTGCCTTGAGCTCGAAGATCGTCTCATTGCCTGGCTCACAAAACATAACCGCAAAATGGTTCATGAGTCGACCACGAGTGGTTGTTCGAACCAGTCGCAGTGCAGCTTCGAAGTTTGGGTCACTGAATGAGAATCCCAAAAACAAAAAACTCTTGGTAAGAATCTGTGCTTGGAGTAGACGCCAGAATCTCGGGTGTCGAATCTCGTACATGTCGAAGTCCTCTTGGGATATAACGAGATTGCCAACGCCGCCAACAGGAGGGGCGTCACCTGGCCTAATAGACCCATGCATTTTGTAAACACGTCGAGTCGCGGCTCCAGCCTCAAGGAAGTCATCTTCCAACTCGACGACGACTGAACCACTACCAGCCATCTCTACAAGAGGGTCGTAGTTTGTGGTCCAGATCTCATCGAGAGGCAGTTGGCCCAAGAGTATGTGGCTCTCCGTTGGAGTCGGGGTGACCGAACTAATCGTCGCACAAATGGTTTGCACCAATCGCTCGCGTCCACCGTCATTATTCTCTACGTATTGGGCCATCATCGGTAAGTCGATCACGGCTGACGGAACGCCAAGTTCGATTCGGTGAGGTTCGAGGAGATTGTTCCATGAAGGGTATCCGGCGCCCATAGAAAGACCGGCGCCTACGAGCACCGTGGCACGGTGGGCCTCCACTGCCTCGCCATATTTCTCAACAAAGTTTTCAACTTCCATCGCCGTTGATACTAGGTGTCTGTCTCTTCGATCGCGAGAAACGTGCCATCGGCATCGACGACGAATTGTGGAGCTAGATCCTCGTTCAATATCCAGATGTATTCGAGTCCAGACGGGATCGTCACCACTCGGTTCGGCAATCCGGGATCGTAGGAGGCACCGCGAGTGCGAAACCTGACTGAATTCGGCGAACCGCTGCCAACAACTATTGCGAACCACGCGGGCGAGTCGTCCCTTCGATCAATTAATCGATCGATCTTGCCTCTGATGGACCTCTTAGTGAGAAGCTCATCCAGATAGTCAGCGTACAAATTCTGATCACTCGAGATGACTATTGAATCTGGCCGTTGGCCAAACATGACTTGAGCGCGATCTTCTTGCGACATCGGCATCTTGAACACGAATTGCATTCCTGCTTCGACATAGTGAAGAAGCCTCGAATCGTTACCCAACAAGATCTCCTGTCGATCAATATCAGTTCGACCCGATTCCATCAGGTCGTGAATCAAATCAAGAAAGAACGCATCGCCGAGCGCGTTCAGTCTGGTTCCCGGCGCAAGTTGGATCGCCCACTCGCCGTAGCCGCGCGGGAGATTTCGTATTACTTCATCCGGGTTGTCGTATGAGAATGACAAATCACGTTGGAAGTCCTCATCCACGTCCGCGGTAATCTCGACGACAGCGAACGTTGCACCATTCTTCGTAATGATGCAATCAACTTCGTCGCTGCCCCCGAGATGCGTCGACGCGAACTCGGGTCCCAAAGACGCCGCCATAGCGTCTCCGGTGGCGGCCTCGCGTTTTTCTTGTGCCTCGCGGAGTGCCGAACTTGGGTAAGGTCTTGCGTCAGTCATAGAACCCAACAAAAGTAATTTCGTAATTTAGTTCTCCCGAACGCAGCTTGCTCATCGCTGAACTAGCCGCGCCCGAAGATGGACAAATCTGGACTCTGAAGCGTTCGCGAGCGAATAATCGCTTCAATTTCCGTGACTGACGCTTTCTCTGTTACACCGTGGTGACGAACATAAGGAGTACGAACCTCTCCGGGCTGGCCACAAGCGTAGAGTGTTGAACCCGATCCGACCTGAATTTCTAGGACCACTTTCTCGCTATCCACAACCGGCAACACCTCGAAATCCATGGGGGGCCATGGTTCGATCCAGGAACCTATCATCTGGGTCACTTGATCTCGAAGTTGATCCACGCTCTTTGGATCGAGGCCCACGAGATTTCGGTCGTCGTCCACGCCGAGGAGTATTGATCCACCTCCACCATTGGCAAAGGCCGAGACCGTCTTCATGATTTTTCGCTTTGATTGATTGTCGGTCGGGAGTTGTCGTTTGAATTCGACATACTGGCGTTCGCGACTCGACACTAGGACTTCGAGTTTGGTCCCTGCGTCAACGATGACCTCGACTCCGACTTGAGTTCCTCGTACGTAGGAATTTGTCAAAAACCTTCGATCGATCCACTCACTTCCCTTTCGCAGCAGTACCCACGCGCCTGACGGCAAACCGTCGATGAGAATGAAATTCATTGTCGTAGTTTTTTCGTCGCCCTTAACGCCAATGGCTTCCGACGGACCAGGGATGTCTCCCGCGATTTCGACTTCAAGTTCGTCAAGTTTGTTTCCATAAACAGTCACTTCGATGGCTTCGATGCCGATACGGACAGTGTCAATGCGCCCGCGAAGATCCTGACTCCGGAACATGATGCCTTGAATAAGTTGTCCACCAGTTTGCTGCAACTTAAATCCAAAGAACGCCGCGGCCGCAGCATCGAAGGTCACGAACGAGGGTGCGTCCCCGGCCGACAGTTGATGCCCCTGAGGATGGTTGAGTACGCCACTGTTCGTTGAGAGCGTCGCCTCCACGACCGGCCAGTCGAGCGTCTCATATGGCGCTTGGGATCGACTCTGTCGTCGCTCCCAGGACACCGTGGTCTGCATCTGCGGCAAATCGATCACATAATTCCCGAATTGCAGTTTTCTCTCCTGAAGGAACTTTGAGGTTTCACCCCCGGAAAGCTTGAAGGTAGCGAAAACGACGTCGGGGTATTCCCAGAATCTCTCTTCCCAGCTCGGCGGAGTGTCGCCGCTCGCCAACTCCATAAGGTGAACGCGCCAACAGTCGGCATCATCGCGAACGGCAGCGGATCGAATCCATATTGACGGTTCGGCCGCTATGTACTCCAACGCCTCCTCGAAGGTCGTCGACCTCCTTGATGGAAAAGTCATCTAGATTCTCCCTTACCTCATTGGCGGTATTGGGATTACGCCCGCCGGCGTGTTTTTATCACCAGGGTGTTACATTTTCGCTTCGGCGTTCGCTTTCCATGCTCCTACTCACCGTGCCGATTTCACACCCCTCTCTCATGTCTTTCAGCCCTATGTTTGTCTAACCCGTCTGCGCTTCCCTTTATTTAGCGCTCTCTCCACATTCCGTCAGGCTCAGTTTTGTTGTCTCACACGTCTGGCACTTGAGGCCAGAACGGGAATTATCGCGACAGTTGGGTTGCATGCAGGCGCCTCCGACATGATGACAATTCGACGCCTCAGCATCGGAGCGGGTTACAAGTACCTGCTCAAATCAATCGCCGTGGGCGACGGTCCCGAAGGCACCGACAAGTCGGACCTGGTTCGTTACTACAGCGAAACTGGCACTCCCCCGGGAGTCTTTCTCGGCGCCGGACTCGTCGGTCTCAACAACGGACTTGGTGTAGCTGTCGGGCGGTCCGTGACGGCGGAAAACCTCCAGAGGTTACTGCAGGACTGCGCCGATCCGATCACCGGCGAGGTGCTCGGAAGGGTTCCGAGCACGAAGGCCGTGGGTGGTTTCGACTTGACGTTCAGCCCCACCAAGAGCGTCTCCACCGCTTGGGCTTTGGCCGACCGAGAGACCCGCGAAGCGATCTACCTATGTCACGAGTTAGCGATCGCGGAAGTTCTCACCTACGCCGAGACTGAGGTCTTCCACTCTCGCTCAGGAAAGCAGGGGTGCGTCGAAGAGGACATTGTTGGCGTCATAGCGACGAGCTTCACCCACTTCGATTCCAGGGACGGCGACCCCCAGCTGCACGACCACGTGGTCATTCTCAACCGCGCCCGGGCCAAGAGTGACGGCGTGTGGCGCACCCTCGACAGTCGACAGTTGTTCGCGTCAATTGTGATGCTCTCGGAGATGCACCAAGGCGTGCTTTCCGACTTTCTGACGGCCGAGCTCGGCTGGGACTGGGAGGCACACACTCGTCGTTCGAGCTCGGTCGCAAAGTGGGAAGTGGCCGGCGTGTCGACGCGTCTTATGGACGAGTTCTCTCAGCGCACGACCGCCATCGTTAATGCGAAGGACCGTCTCATCAACCAGTTCGAAGTGGATCACCACCGCGCTCCTTCCGACGTGGAAGTTCTCAAACTCCGCCAGACGGCCACCCTCTCTACCCGACGGGTCAAGCAGGGCCTGGGACTCGGAGACCTGACCGAAGAGTGGACTGCTCGGGCCGCACCGTACCTCGATGATGAACCAATGGCGTGGGTGCACGAGCTCGGTGGCAGAGACGTGCGCGCTTTCACCAGCGAAGATTTCGAGGACGAGATCTTGCTCGACATTGCTAACGCGGCCCTCGAAGTCGTCAGCGCGAAGCGCCCGACGTTCTCTCGAGCCAATGTTCAAGCGGAGGTATTTCGCCAGGTGCAGGGTGTTCGTTTCACCGAGCCCGCAGAGCGGATTCTCGCGGCTACTCGCGCTACCGACCTGGCCGTCGCCCAGGCACTAGTCATTACCACTCCCAACCTGCATCACACGGCACGTTTCTTGCTTCGGGCAAACGGCTCCTCTAAGTTCCAGGGAACCAATCACTGGCTTTACACCTCGACGACGCTGCTTGCCGCCGAAGCACGTCTACTCGACGCGGGCCAGCGCCTCGACTCGGCAGTCGTAAGCCGCGCCACGGTGGCGGGCGTTACCGAGCGACGACTACTTGGAAGAAGCTTCAAGCTCTCAAACGACCAGGCCCTCTGCGTCGAGAAGATCACGACCTCGGGCCGGGTCCTCGACGTGTTGGTGGGGCCGGCGGGCACGGGTAAGTCAACGGCCATGGCGGGGCTGCGAGCCGCCTGGGAAGTCGAGCACGGTGCCGGTTCGGTCACCGGCCTCGCGCCCTCGGCGGCGGCCGCCGAAGTCCTGGGCGACGACATGGGCATCGACACTGACAATCTCGCCAAATGGCTCTACGAACACCGCCAACACGGCCAGCGCTTTCGCGAACTCGAACAGCTGCGCGAAAAGGTCCGGCTGCTCAAAAGTCGTCCCGCGCTAGCCGCGAGCATTCGCCAACACGAGGAAACACTTACTCGCTGGAGTCTTCGCGCAGGTCAACTGGTGGTGGTTGACGAGGCCAGTTTGGCTTCCACTTTCGCGCTCGATGAACTGATGTCTGCCGCTCTCGACGCGCGAGCCAAAGTCGTCCTCGTCGGTGATTGGGCACAACTCTCCAGTGTGGACGCCGGGGGAATGTTTCGCACTCTCGTGCGTGATCGGGGTGACGGTGCAGCGACCCTCGCGAACGTTCGCCGCTTCAGGGCCAACTGGGAGAAGCAGGCCAGCCTCGGGGTCCGCAACGGCTCTAGTTCGGCTTTGGCCACCTACGCGACGCGCGGAAGAATCACTGACGGAACTCGTGACGAAATGCTCAACGCGCTCTACGCAGCGTGGAAAACCGACACGGATCGTGGCTTGCACTCGTTGATGCTGGCCAGCGACACCGCGACCGTCAACGAACTCAATGCTCGCGCCCGCGCGCAGCGTGTCGCCAGTGGCGAAGTCATCGAGGAAGGGGTCAACGTTGCGGGTGCCATGACTGCGGGCGTCAATGATCACGTGGTGACGCGCGAGAACAACCGACGTCTTTCAACGGACACGGGCTGGGTCAAGAACGGTGACGTATGGACCGTTTCGGCGACGCACGCCAATGGTTCTATAACCGTCACTCGAGTCAACGGACACGGCACGGTCCTCTTGCCCGCCAGTTACGTCGCCGATAACGTCGAACTCGCCTACGCCTCGACCGCGCATCGCGCCCAGGGACGCACCATCGATACCGCGCACGCGTTCGCCAGTCCCACGACCACTCGCGAAGTACTGTACGTGGCCCTGACACGCGGCTCAGAGTCCAACCATCTCTACGTGGACACGCATTACGATCCTGATCCGTCAACCGGCCACGACGGGCTGAGCGAGATTCCGAGTGCTCTGGAAGTCCTCGCCGGCGTACTGCGCCACGAGGGGGCCGACGTGTCCGCTACCGACATGATCCGTCGGTCCCAGACCCAGTCCATCGCGGTACTCGTTGCCGAATACGACACAATCATCACCTTGGCCGACGGTGGACGCTGGGACGACGTGCTTAGCCAGTCAGGGCTCAGCGCCACCGAGTTGGTTCAGGCCAAAGTGTCACCCGCTTACGCAACGCTGCTCGCGCAGCTACGAGACGCGGAAAGTCGCGGATTCGACATTCAAACCGAACTGCCGATGCTGTTCGCAGGTCGCCCATTCGAAGACGCCGACGACATTGCCAGTGTCCTGCACTACCGCATCGATCGCTACATCACCGGAGTGGGCTACCCTGCCCCAAGTGCGAGCGAGCTCGTGGCTGGCATCTTCCCTCGGCCAACCGGGATTGCTGACCCCGATGTCAAGCAGGCACTGAACGATCGTGCCGACGCCATCGAACGGCGAGCTCGCGAGCTCGCCATGATTGCTATCGAGCGTGATGACGCTTGGGTGTTGGACTTCGGCGATGCTCCTGAGACGGATGAGCTCTATGAGCAGTGGGTACTAGAAGTTGCCGCCGGCGCGGCTTACTTTGACCGCTGGGGAGTTGACAACGCTGACACCATCCACGACAATGCACTTATCAGTCACGAACAAGAGGTCCAGCGCGGTCGTGTTCTGCGTACGGCGCGACGAGCCAGCGCGCTCGCCGTGGTCGAGGACGCGCCTGCGAAGCCTGCGTATCTGCTGTCGGACGATGAACTCTTCGAGTCGCCGACCCGGGACTTTGGCTTCGACCGCTAGCCATCGAGGCTTAGACGTTTGTGAGTGCATGCCGACCCGCAAACGTCTAGGAGTTCTGGCACTAGTTTCCAATATCGGAATCATGGGACTAACGATCTGACTGGACTAACCACGAGCGGGCTCAAAATGTTGGATCAGCAAGAGGAACTCGACATCATCGAATCACGGGCAAGCCAAGTGGTCACGACGACTTAACCTCACGAGCGAGCAAATTATCGAAGGCCGTTTGGTCGCCGCTCAGGTGCTCCGATCGGTTTCTGGACCACTCAGTTGTTGACAATTGCTGTTGACATCAACTCAAACATACAGATCAAGGCGATCGAACCTCTTGACCCTCTATCCGAAGAAGGTAGATGACCGCTCAGCCATTCCCGGAAATCAACTGGCTTTTGCCTTCGAAAATTGAGTTGCGCGCATCAATTTCCAAGCCGGTCTTCACAAATTGCAAATTCCGTCAGTGTCCACATTTGCACTCACCTGGCCTCGAACCCGCAGGTTTCCATAACCGGGTAAGGAAGCGAAAGATCATTCTTGAACCTGAAGGCGATCAGATGAATCGACGCGAGCCTATTCGTAAGCGATGAAAGTTCATGTTGAAGGCAATAATTCGTGCTAAGACTTACGGCCTAGCGATTCGTTGGCACGGCGAAACTTTAGTTTGCGATTGTCAATTAAGCAGCTAATTTGACATGTTGCCCACGGGAAAGTCAAGGAGTGCCAAAAAAGTCAATATCTGCGAAGCCTCGATTGGTTCTGTCGAAGCCGCCAAAACCACCGAGCCAGATGACCCCTGAAGAGATACGGGCATGGGCACAAGAGATTGCTGCAGGGCTTAAACCATGTACCTGACGGTGGCTACTTCTCTCAATCCACCTCGACGGGATTGATGTGAACGCACTGAAATGCTGCGCGTGAATATCTCACGCGTCTTATAGTTCAGTACTCAGAAATCAGTCCGGACAACAAAGAGCCGTGGGGACATGCTCGTTGCCTAGAGTTCGCCAGTCCCGAAAGATAGTCCAAACAAAACGAAGAGGTCCATCACAAATTTGAGAGATTTGAAATCGAAGGCCGTCACTCTGGGTCAAGCTTCGAAAAGTCTTTTGGGCACTTCAATCTCAAATTCGTTAAAAGTTGGGGATCTCAAACGCACTTGCCAAACTTCATTGACTGACCGCACCAGCGCCTTCAATTTGGTATCTGTGACCGAAAGTTCGTCTGAGTCCGGTCGCCCCGATCATCACGGTTCCGGAGTCAATGAACCCGTGATACAAACAACTCCAGGTGTCGGGGCTGGGAGATGCAACACCTGGAGTTGTTTGTACTTGCCCGATGTCCAGTCCCGAGAGGATTCGTTCAACTTGGACTTGATGATACGGACATCATTATGTTACTATCCTTGGATTCGATTGCAAGAGCAATTTAGAATTAAGGTCACGGATTCCGGACCGACCGTCGGCTCGTAAAAATTGACAAACTGCAGTCGAACTAAGTTGTCCATTGCGCACAGACAGCTACAAGAAAGGTACGCCGATGAATTGGAGCGTCGGAGCAGGTCTTGAGGGGCAAACGGTGGTGATCACCGGTGCAACCGGCGGCATCGGCCAAGCCGTCACGCACGCTTTTGCCGCCACGGGAGCGCGTATCCTCGCCACCGATCTTGACCAACACCGACTGGATACACTGCTGTTGGAGATTCCGGGTGAAGGGCATCTTGCCATGGCGATGGACCTTACGAGTTTCGAATCACAAGAATCTCTAATGGAACGTGCGGTCAGTGAACTGGGCGGTGTCCACGTGCTGGTTCACACTGCGGCCCTTCTCCTTCGTCGCAGTAACCTAGATGACGTCACCGAGGACGACTGGGACGCACAGATTGACACGAATCTGAAGACCACTTTCTTTCTATGCCGTCGTGCTGCAAACGAAATGAAGAAGGTTGGCCGCGGGAGTATTGTCCTCTTCACCTCGCAGAGTTGGTGGACGGGAGGATTTGGAGGCGCTGCAGTTTACGCAGCATCAAAAGGCGGAGTTGTCTCGCTCTCACGAGGATTGGCGCGCAGCTACGGCCAATACGGCATCACCGTGAATGCCGTGGCGCCGGGCCAGATCAACACGCCAATGCTGCTCAATGACCTCGACCCCGCGATCTACGAGAAGATGCGAGAAGAAACGCCTCTTGGCTATGTCGGAGAACCGGATGACGTTTCGGGCGTTGTCATCTTTCTAGCGAGCAAACATGCTCGATACATCACCGGCGCAACAATCAACGTGAGCGGTGGCTATCTCATGTATTGATGCGCAAAGAACCATTGAAGTTGGCTTATCCGCAATTAGACAAGAATCCAACGATTACAGGGAGAAGTGGTGGCTAAATTACCGTTTATTGACACTCACGTTCACTTTTATGATCTGCATCGCAAAGATCTTGTGTACTCCTGGCTTCAACCCGACTTCATCCATCCGCTGCTCGGTGATATCGACGGAATCAAGACCCTCGTCTATGCCGCCGATGCGTTTCTCTCGGAGACCCGATTTGCGAATGTCTCGAAGGTCGTGCACGTCCAGGCTGCGATCGGCGCTGCGGACCCCGTCGCCGAGACCGTGTGGCTAGAGGAACTTGCCAATCGCACAGGCTGCCCCAACGGAATCGTGGCGCACGCAGACCTTGCGGATCCCAGGGTTGAAGAAGTCCTCGAACGACATATTGACGCCTCATCACGAGTGCGCGGTATCCGTGACTTCGCCGAAGGTGATTACCTCGTCTCGTTCGACTGGCTGAGAGGTTACCGACTTTTGGAGCGTTTTAACTTGGTGTGCGACTTGGACTGTTCGTGGGAAGACATGGGTAAGGCGCGTGACGTCGCCCTGAAATTCCCAAATACCCCTCTTGTCCTCGAACACGCTGGCTACCCACGATCACGAACCGACGAATACTTCAGCGATTGGCGTCGAGGGCTTACCGCGCTGGCCGAAGCTGAGAACACTTGGTGCAAGATCTCTGGCCTGGGCATGTTCGACCGCCGCTGGACCACGGATAGCCTGCGGCGATGGGTTATGGCCTGCATTGAGATCTTCGGCGTGGAACGCTGCTTCTTTGCTACCAACTGGCCGGTCGACCGCCTCTTCAGTTCCTACGATCCGCTGGTGAATGCCTATGAGGAGTTAATTTCCGACTTGACTCTTGCGGAGCGCGAGGCGTTGTTTTTCCGCAATGCCACTATGGTGTATCGGCTCGACTAGATACTGCTCATAATGTTTGCTACGCCCACCAGAAACTTGACAGGCCCACTACGGTGGCCTTAGTGTTGGAATCGATTGTAAAATGAGTGGCGGACGTCAAAGTAACGGCGGGGTGGCACCATCGTGAGAACTCTCGCAGTGACGGCAGCTCGACAAGGAGATGGAGTGGAACAAGGCCGATGAGACTGCGAATGAATCAAGCGATTACTCTCGCAATTGCCGAAGAAATGGAGCGAGATCCAAACGTCGTTGTCTTCGGCGAGGACGTTGCCGTGGCCGAAGGGCCGTTCAAGACCTCCGAAGGCCTCCTCAATAAGTTCGGACCGGACCGAGTCCGTGATACTCCAATCTCAGAAATGGGATTCCTCGGCGCTGCGGTCGGCGCGGCAATGACGGGGCTGCGACCCGTCGCGGAAATCATGTTCATCGAATTCGTCGGCGTGGCCTTTGATCAGGTGGTCACCGAAGCGGCGCTAATGCACTACCTCTCTGGCGGCCGCTTCAAAGTGCCGATGGTCGTTCGAGCCTCTGTCGGGTCCGGTCTCGGATTCGGCTGCCAGCACTCTCAGACCCTCGAACGATGGCTCCTCGGCACCCCGGGGCTGAAACTTGCGGTCGCCTCGGGTGCACGGACTGCCTATGGTCTGACTCGGGCCGCTATCCGCGACGATAATCCTGTGATCATCCTCGAACCGCGCATTCTTTACGGAGAACGTGAGGACGTCGAGCCGGGTGAGCAGTCAATCATTGAACTCGGTACAGCGGAAATCCTGCGCGAGGGCACCGACGTAACTTTTGTCACACTTGGTCAGACCGTCCGTGTGGGGCTGGCCGCGGCGAAGGAGGCCTCTTGGTCGGCCGAAGTACTGGACTTACGGTCCTTGATGCCCTGGGATAAGGATGTTGTGGTGGACTCGGTACGGTCCACCGGTCACCTCGTCATCATTGAAGAAAATCAGTACACGGGCGGGTGGGGCACCGAAATCGCCGCGTACGTAGCGGCAAAGGCTTTCAACGACCTCGAGGCTCCTATATTGCGCATCACCGCTCCCGACGTACCTGTCCCGTACGGGCTAGGCCTCGAACAGCGGTTCATCCCTTCGCCCGAGTACGTGATGGAACAAGTGAGTGCCCTTCTTTCAACCAAGCAGTTGCCCAAACCGTGGTGGAAGGAGTTCGAATGACCGATTCTCGTCCAGAGCGGCCAAATGAGCACGTGCGCCGCCGATTCGAGTTGCGTTCGAACCGTCTTATTCGCCTCGAACGCATGATGGAAATACGCCTTGTCGAGGACCGGATTCAGGACTTGTTTGCTCAGGGCCTCATCAGCGGGACAACCCACACTTCGCAAGGCCAAGAGGCGGTGGCCGTTGGCGTCGCCTCGGCCACACGTCCAACCGACGTGGTTTGCTGTACCTACCGCGGACATGGCCTGGCACTCGCCCTCGGCATTAGACCAGAAGTGGTCCTCGGAGAGGTCCTCGGGCGCCAGATCGGCTGCATGGGTGGACTCGGCGGTTCCATGCACCTGAGTGATCCCGACGTTGGTCTGTTGCCGACATTCGCCATCGTGGGAGCGGGCATTCCCATTGCCGTCGGTGCGGCGTTGTCTTTCGCCGCCACTAAGAATGACGGCGTAGCGGTGAGCGTCTTCGGCGATGGGACTACCAACATTGGTGCATTTCACGAAGGTCTTAACCTCGCGAAGGTTTGGAATTTGCCCGTCGTCTTCGTCTGCGAGAACAACCTTTACGGCGAGTACAGCCCTATCGCCACTACCACTGCCGTCACCGAGATCTCGACCCGCGCACTCGCGTACGATATGGCGACCGAGGTTGTCGACGGCCAGGACATAGACGCCGTATTCGAGTCTGTAGAGCGCGCAGTAGATCGTGCCCGATCCAAGGATGGTCCCACGCTGATTGAAGCCAAGACCTATCGCTACGTGGGACACTCTCGGTCCGACAAAGCTACGTACCGTCCCGATGGTGAACTTGAGGAATGGCTCGCCCGTGATCCCATCGAACTCTTCGCCGCTGAGTTGATAAGGAACGGTGCCATCAACAGTGCCAACGTCGAACAGATGCGACATCGTCAAAGCGAACTCATTGACGTCGCTCAGGGCCTAGCGCTGGAGAGCCCCCCGAGTTCAATACCTCAGATGTTCGCCCATGTCCTGGCACCTACGCATCACTGAGAACTAGGAGACGGCGCCCATGCGATATACGGTGAAATTACCGGTCTTAGGCGACACCACTCGATACGGCGTTATCGATAAGTGGTTGGTGGCCGTTGGTGAAAGTGTTGAGGTGGATCAGCCGTTGGTAGCCGTCGAATCGGACAAGGCGATCGTCGAGGTTCCGTCACCTTTCGCGGGCATCCTCGTTGAACAGCTCGTTACCATCGAGGACGAGGTAGAGATTGGCGCGCCCATCGCAATAGTTGACGGGTCTGCCTGATCGGCCGCTCGAGATCAAAATCCAGCGATAGTTAGAGAGGTAGGAATGGCGAAGTTGCGGCTCGGAGTCATAGGAGCGGGATCATGGGCAGTGGCCTCACACCTGCCGGAGTTTGCAAAGCGCGCTGACCAGGTTGAGTTCGTGGCGGTCGCGCGCAAAGGACCGGAGTTGCTGAAGAAGATCCAACTCGATTGGGGTTTTGAGCACGCAAGCGAGGACTACCTTGACGTGCTTGATGCCGGTGTCGACATCTGCCTCATCGCGAGCCCGACAGGCTTTCACCATGAACACGCCAAGGCCGCAATGGAGTCCGGCGCTCATGTTCTCGTGGAGAAGCCCATGACCATTCGTCCCGACGATGCATGGGACCTGGTGGACACGTCTGAGCGTCTCTCGCGTCACCTACTAGTCAGCTTCGGATGGAACTACCAACCCATGATGCGAACGGCTAAGAGACTCATGGATGATCACGGTGTCGGCCAGATTGAACAACTAATGCTGCACATGGCGTCGGTCACCCGCGAGCTTCTTCTCGGCACCGGGGCATATCCGGACGCTTCTCCCGAAGCGGCACCCGAATCGCGAACCTGGACTGATCCCTCGCTTTCGGGAGGGGGCTACGCAATGGCCCAGTTGACTCACGCCCTCGGCGTTGCACTGTGGCTGACGGGCCTTCGCGGCGCTGAGACATTCGCTTTCATGTCTGCACCCGACAGCGCTAACGTCGAACTCCACGACGCGGTGGCCCTGCGATTCGTGGGCGGAGCGATTGGCACGATGGACGGCGGTTCGGCGCACGTGAATGCTGGCGACAACAAGAACCAGCTCGAGCTGCGAGTCATTGGCTCCGAGGGACAGTTCCAACTCGACCTAGAACGCGAAGCTCTCTGGCTCTTTCGGGCGCCGGACACCAACATCCGGCCGCAGCTTGAACCGAACGCCGGACTCTACGACTGTATTGGTCCGCCGCACGCCCTGGTCGACTTGGCACTTGGCGAGGATGTACAGAACTGCTCACCTGGATGGTTGGGAGCGCGTACCGTGGATATTCTCGACGCTTGTTACCGCAGTGCGCGCAGTGGCGCAGTAGCCACTATCGAGACCAAGAACCCCTAGGGAGAACCATGCAACGACAGTGCTTCTCATTCGAGATTCGTCCTGGAACCTTCGCCGAATACAAGCGTCGTCATGAAATGATCTGGCCAGAGTTGGTCGTGGAATTGAAGGCGGCGGGACTCGCTAACTACACCCTCTTTCGCTACAGCGACGAACGAATTGTGGGGTACGTCGAATGTGAACCCGATGCGAAAACCTGCTTCGGAGCGCTTGCTCACGCGGAGGTCAATGTGCGATGGAGTGAGTGGTTTGAGAAAATCATCGTGTCACTGACCGATGAAGATGGAAACATGCAGGGACTGGAGGAGGTTTGGCACCTCAACTGAGGTCAAAACGACCATGACCATAACCAAGATCGAAGCGATACCAGTTGCCTACACGGAGCCGAACGACTCCAATTCAACACGATCACTTATGTTCTGTCGCATTGAGACCTCCGATGGGATTGTTGGGTGGGGCGAGGCCATCACCCAGTTCCCTGAAGCCTCGCGCGCGGCAGCCGTCCTGCTCGAGGGACTGGCCGACGCGGTGATTGGGCGCGATCCCCTCGAACACCACTCGATTCTCGCCGAACTGGAACGACGGTCCTGGTGGTACACGTACGAGGGCGGCATCGGCGCCTTCGTGATGAGCGCCATCGACGTGGCATTGTGGGATTTAAAAGGCAAAGTCCTGGGTCGACCAGTCAGTGAGCTGATTGGTGGTGCTCTACGCCACGAACTACCCGTGATCGCATCGACCCATGCCTTCAACTCGAGCCTCGACTTCGAGATCGAGCGGCACGGGGCTTACGTTCAACGCGACGGCTTCCGCGGCATAAAGATTGGCATGGGAAAGCGCGGTGAGGCGCGACTTGGTTACGAGTTCGATCGCGACGTCGACTTCGTCGCTGGCCTGCGAGAAGCAATCGGGCCCGAAGCGCTGTTGATCATGGATCGCGGGCAGAGTTTGTCGTGGAACGTAGACGAAGCAATCCGACGGACCCAGGCCTTCAACGAATATCGACTTGCCTGGATGGAAGAGCCGCTCGAACCCCAAGACGTCGAAGGATTTCGCCGACTCCGCCAGCAGGTCTCGTGCCTGATTGGCACGGGCGAGCGAGAGTTCACCGTACGCGGCTACCAAAGGCTCGTCGCGAGCGGCATCAGCGACGTAGTCGGCTTCGACCCTGGACGGGCGGGCGGCATTACCGCTGGGCTGAAGGTCATTCAACTTGTGGAAGCCGCGAACGTCTGGTTCAATGCGCACGCCTGGAGCAGTGCCGTGACGACTGCCGCCAGTATTGCGCTGTCGGCGAGCACCAATCGCTGCATGATCTTTGAGATGAAGCCGTTACCCAATCCGATGCACGATGAACTGATCACCCAACCGTTCACTCAACACGATGGGCTGATTTCGGTTCCGCGGGGGCCTGGATTAGGTATCGAAGTGATCGAGTCCGTGGTCGAAAGCTACCGAATGCACTGAAGTCGTGTGCGATGATGAGAAGGAACTTCAGTTACACAAGAATGCGAAAACGGTTGATCCACGGTCGAAAATCAGAGCCCGGGGACTTCGTCCCCGGGCTCTGATAAAACGTTGTGAATTACTAATAACCTGCGCTCTTTACGTTGGCCATCGTGTACACCACCGGAGCACCAGCGCTGACAGTCTGACCGGGAAGAACGACCTCCGTGGTCGAGCCACACTTGAACTTCTCTCCAGTCTTGCCCTTCAGTGTTCCAGCCAAGACGTAGTGCATTGCGCATGCTGCCACAACGCCCTCTTGGGTGAAGTTCCAAAGTGCGAAGCTGTGCACGCAGTTGTTGGCAGTGGTCATGAACGGCTCCATCTGATCGGGGTCACCCAAACCAGTCAACACGTACTTGCTGCACAGATTGTTAGTAGTCAAATACTGTGCCGCCGCGGCAATCGCAACTGTCGTTGGCGCGACAATGCCAGTTGCAGTCGGGTACGTTGCAAGAGCTGCTTGCAGACTGGTCGTCGCATCGGCCGCAGAATCTGAGGGCGGATTGATAATTGCCAATAACTTCATGTTTGAGTACTTCGACATTGACAAGTCCGCCTTCAGTGCCGCGTTCCAGGCAACCTGGTTAGAGTCCGTTGCCTGAGCCGACAGAATGATAAAACTCCCAGAATACGCTGGCGTCATCTGGGAGCCAACCATGTCCAACTCGCTAATCGCGATGGCCGCATTGCTGCTTCCTTCGACGTAAACAGTTCGCCCAGTACGGAGTGCGTCTGAGTCAAAGGTCACAACCTTCACACCGTGCTTCTCTGCGCGCACCAACGCGGGGTTGGTGGTGGCAGCGTCATCATTAGATATGAAGATTCCCTTGTCGCCAGCAGCAACCGCGTTGTTAATGAAGTTGATCTGGTCCGTCGCTGATCCCGTAGTTGGACCTCCATACAAGCAGTTGAGATGCAAGATCTTGCCCTCTTTCTTGCAACCGGCGGCGGCCTGGGTGAATGGTGCGATGCCCGTGAACTTCGGGAGCATGAACACCTTCACCACCTTCACTTTGCCGGCGGCACCCGCGGTACCGGAACTAGCCAACACTCCAACAGGAATGAGTGCGACGCTCACTAAAGTGAGTGCCACCGCTAGTTTCCTGAAAATGCCTATTCGTTTCATAATTTCCCCATTCATTTAGATAACCGAAAACCATGTAGTTAACGGCATTGCTGCGTATTTCAACAACGTGAATTGCATTTACCCTCCCTTCTCGCCACTACTAGAACTAGTGCTAGCGAACTTCAAAACTTTGGAACCTCGACGTCGGTTCCAATCTTGATAAGAACGTGCCAGCGGTGGAATGCCAATCGCAACGATGAGCAGCACTCCAACTGCAATGGTCTGACCTTCTCCCGAGAAGTTGTGCAAGCCCAACGCCGACTGCAGCAGTGCAAGCAGAACCGCCGCGAGAGCAACTCCCGGAACTGTTCCCGTTCCCCCGTAGGCACTCACACCTCCCAAGATGACGGCCGTGACCGCAGGTAGTAATTCAGAAGCACCCATGCCAGCCTGTGCCGTCTGGTAGTTGCCAATGAACAGCAATCCCGCGAATCCTGCGAGGAACCCCGAAATGACAAAGGTCAAGATGCGAACTCTCCTCACGGCGATTCCGGAGAACAATGCCGCCTGTCGATTACCGCCAATGGCGAGCACCGACCTTCCAAAAATGGTTCCATGTAATAGGTACGTCATGAGCACACCAATCACGAGCAAGACGATCACGGCTATTGGGACTTGAGTACCCATGAAATTTGAACTACCCAAAGTCACAATGACACTCGGGAATGACGTAATGGCTAGTCCCTTTAGAATTAAGAAGGAAACACCGGTGTAAGCACCCATGGTTCCCAGCGTCACCGCCAACGCGGGAAGATCGAACAAGACGACGAGCACGCCATTGATGAGGCCGCAGACCAGGGCTACGAAGAGACCAATAGCGACGGCCAACCACGTCTTCATTCCGTGAGCGAAAAGGTCACCGATAATGACTCCTACGAGTGCCAGAGTGCCCACAACTGAAAGGTCGATGTCACTGGTCATAATCACCGGCGTGAGTCCAAAAGCCAGGCACAGTAGTACGACGTTATTCAATGACGTTGTTTGCAGATTGAAGCTCGAAATGAGATCGTGATCCGCTGCCTGACCGACAATCAAAATAATCAGAATTAGAAGGATCAGGCCAATTTCCCAGCGAATAAGTAGCTTGAGGACTTTAGTCATTCGCCGTCTCCCCAGTCGAGTGGCCGTGACTATTTCCCAAAGCATTCGCTACTTCTGTTTCAGGCTTATTGGCTGACTCGCGTCGCACCGGGCGACGTAACCTGTGGCTCACAACGGCATAAACGGCTACCGCAACCACAATCGCTGCACCCTGAAGTGTCTGTTCAGCAAAAACTGATATGTGGGTGAGCTCGAGAATATTCTGAATCTCACCGAGCAGCAGCGCTCCGAGTACCGCATTCAAGGCTGTGCCTGACCCTCCAAAGAGACTAACTCCGCCAACAACTGCGGCTGCGATAACGGTCAGATTCATTCCGCTCCCCGCGGTCGCATCAACGTTGCCGAATTCCGAGACGTAGAGAAGTCCTCCCAGGCCCGCCAGAGCCCCGCACAGCGCGAAGATCTGGTACGTACGCAAACGCACGCGAATTCCCAAGTAAATGGCAGCGCCCGGATTCGAACCGAGGGCGTAGACGTCGCGGCCGAACCTGGTCTTTCTCAAGAGGAAACTCACGACGACGAGACAGATGGCGGCAATCCATATGAAAGTGCCGATCCCAAACCACGCATTCCCGCGCAGCCCCGCCAACCACGCAGGTACTTGGGTCAAGTACAACTGGGAGCCGTTGTTCACAATGATCTGGAATCCGGTGTAAATCGACAGCGTAGCGAGAGTAGCGATGATCGCGGGCATCTTCACGCCGTCGACTAAAACGGCGTTGCCAAGGCCAAACGCGGCGCCCAACCCAAGGGCCATGAGCACACCCATGACCGGTCCAATTGGGCCCGAAAAGTGTCCCGACCCTTCACCAACCAAGTAGGCGCAAATACCGACAATCGCACCTACGGAGAGGTCGATTTGCCGAGCAAGGATCACCACCGCTTCACCAATCGCGACAATCGCAATCAGAGCCGTGGTGTTCAACAGGTTGTTGATATTGGAGAGAGTACGAAAGTCTGAAAGTGCACTAGCCGCAATCAGCGTGATGACCACGACGAGTGCCAGAAGGCTCGTGTCGCTGCGTCGGAATATGGATCTGCCAAAGAATCGACGCAGAGCAGGCTTCGACGCCGCTTCGTTACCGCTCTTGATCTGAGCGCTACTCACTAAGCCGGCCCCGACAGCACGCCAGAGGCGGCCTCCAAAATGACGTGTGCCTCGGTAGGAGTGGGAAACTCGGCGACGATTCTTCCTTCGCGCATCACTATCAATCTGGTGCTCATGGCGCGAACTTCCTCAAGTTCTGACGAAATGAAGATCACGGCGACTCCCGACTTGGCAAGTTCGGCCACAATGCCCAAGACCTCTGCCTTCGTGCCAACATCGATTCCGTGCGTAGGTTCGTCGAGAATTAGTATCCGTGGTTCAGTAGCGAGCCACTTACCCAAAACCACTTTCTGCTGGTTTCCACCAGAAAGTGAGCTTGTGAGTTGATCCAGCCGCCCCGCTTGCAACTGGACCCGCTTTGCCAGATCGATCGCTTGTCGGTACATGACCCGCGTGCGAAATCGACCTAATCGATTAGCAATGCGCCCCCAGACGGTCATTGTGATATTGAAAGGAACGCGAATCCCCATAACCAAACCATTGGCTAGACGGTCTTCAGGCAGGTAGGCGATCCCGCAACGCACAGCGTGATGAGGCGATTTCGCCGCGTAGGGGTACCCGTCAAGTGTCATCGTTCCAGACTCTGCAGGTGTGATACCGAAGATCGCTTCAGCGAGCTCAGTGCGACCGGACCCCACGAGTCCGGCCAATCCCAGGATCTCACCACGGCGAAGGCAGAACGATATGTCCTGGAAGTAGCCAGTGCGAGTAAGGCCCTTTACTTCCAGAAGAATTTCACCACTCGTGCGCGAGAGCGTCGGGTACAAGTTACCAATCTCGCGACCGCACATCATTTGGATCAACTCTGGTATCGAGACATCTGCAGTGGCTCGTTCGGCGATGAGTCGTCCATCGCGAAGTACCGCCACTCGGTCAGTAATGGCTTCCACCTCATCGAGCTTGTGGCTAACAAATACCAGAGAAATACCTCGAGCACGCAGCGACCTCAAGAGCGCAAACAGCGAATCAACCTCGCGAGAAGAGAGCACCGAAGTAGGTTCGTCGAGAACCAGTACGCGTGCTCCGGATATCAACGATTTCGCAATCTCAATAAGTTGACGATCAGCGATTCCGAGTTGATAGACAGGAGCGTGCACGTCTAGATCAATTCCGATTTCGGCGAATGCCCTTTCGGTCTTCTGATAAATCTCACGCCAATTGACAAGACCATGGTGCGTCGGTTGGCGTCCAGCAAAGACATTCTCCGCCACATCAAGGTCGGGAAAGACCGCCGGCTCTTGATACGTCGCTGCAATGCCGAACTCCCTAGCGACACGTGGATTTGATATTCGTTGGGCAACTCCATCAATCAGAATCCGTCCACCATCAGGCTCGAGCACGCCAGTAAGAATCTTTACAAGCGTGGATTTCCCTGCTCCGTTCTCACCTAACAGACCAACGATCTCTCCGGGGAGCAGCGATAGGCTTACGCCGCTCAAAGCCTGAAGGCCGCCAAAGCTGCGCCGAATATCGACCATCTCAATAATTGGTGTTCCATTGTCGACAGCCCTATCCGACTGATCGACACCGTCGGAGATGGAGGTACTCGGCGTTCCCAGTTCAAAACCACCCTGACCGACTCCGCAGCACATCTACTACTCCCCCGCCTACTCCTGACGATTCGCCAAGTGTCTCTTACTCCATCCCGACTCGAAGCGGGATGCTGTGCTGGAAACGATACCAAAACGAATGTTGCGATGCAAGGCAGGAGAAAGCCTATGGAGAATTAAGGTGCTGTATATAGGCTAATTTCCTCTAATGGAATCGAATCTCAAGAGGCATTCTTTCCGCACATCTTCACCGCCGAACCATCCTTCTGGTAAGTTTGGAATCGATATTCCAAGGCAATACCATGTCTTTTAAGCGTTCGTGCGACACGCGCACAGTGAGGAGACCAGTGAGGCATATTCTGACTCCAGAGGCGAGTTCTGGCGGCCGTGAAATAGAAAATAACTCACCACTCAAGATCACCCGTATTGAGACAATTCCCATTCGGGCACCGCTTACTACTGATTTCAAGGGTAGCCATTACCATATGACGCATCGGGCAACACTCATTACTCGGGTGTACACGGCCGACGGAATCATTGGTGAGGCCTACGCGGGTGACGAGGACGTCAACCTCATGGAAATACAACGAGTTGTCCATTCGGAATTAGCCCCGGCGATCGTCGGACTCGACGCCATGGCCACCGAGCAGTGCTGGCTTGCGGGCTATCCGGTTACTTACGACATACTTCGGGACCGACGAATTGGACTTGTAGCGTTAGCCGGTGTCGACGCAGCAATTTGGGATGCCGTGGGTAAAGCTCTGGGTCAGCCGCTGTGGCGATTATGGGGCGGCTACCGCCGACGAGTGCCGCTAATCGCGATCGGTGGCTACTACGGAGATCCTTTAGGCACAATTGAGGAGGAAATGCAGTCGTACGCAAGTCTGGGCCTGGCGGGCGTGAAATTCAAGGTCGGTGGCCGTTCACCAGCCGAAGATGCCGAGCGGGTCGCGCGCGCTCGCGCCGCTTCGCCAAAGGGATTCAAAATTGCCATCGATGCCAATCAGGGATATAACGTCGCGCAAGCAATCGAACTTGCCCAACGAATCGCCGATCTCAACATAATTTGGTTCGAGGAACCCGTCGGTTGGGACAATGACGCTCAAGGTATGCGTGACGTGCGCATGCGTGGGCCTTTGCCGGTCTGCGCCGGGCAGAGCGAGCACTCACCCGTAGGTTGTCGTAACCTAATGAGCATCGGAGCAATCGACTTTTGTAATTTCGACGCGTCGTGGTCCGGAGGCCCGACAGTCTGGCGGCGTATGGCCGCCATCGCAGGCTCTTACGGTGTCGCCGTCGGACACCATGAGGAACCACAGGTGGCCGCGCACCTCGTCGCGAGCCAAACGCACGGTTCAGTCGTCGAATGCTTCCACCCTGACCGGGACCCGTTTTGGTGGAATCTCATCGCCAACCGTCCCTCCCTCGAAGAAGGCGAACTTGTGCTCTCTGATGCACCCGGGCTGGGCTGGCAACTAAATATGGAGTACATAGAGCAACATCAAATCCGAGCGGAGTAATCGTGGCGGTATCTGAAGAAAAACGCAACAATTGGCGCAGCGCGAGTAGAACAAGCATGCAGCAGGTGGCAAAGCGAGCTGGCGTCGCGCCGTCTTCCGTTTCTCGAGTTCTCTCGGGACACCCCAACGTGAGTGCGGTAATGCGAAACCGCGTCATTGACGCCGTCGCAGCTCTGGGCTACGAACCAGACCTTCTCGCTCAAAGCTTGCGACGCGGAGAAACGCTGACCGTCGGCTTCGTTGTCGGCGACATATCCAATCCAGTGATGTCGGAGATCGCGCTCGGCGCTGAGAGAAGTTTGCGCCCGGCCGGCTATTCGATGTTGCTCGCCAATTCAATAGATAATGCCGAACTCGACGCCAAACACATCCGATTGTTTTCTCAGCGCCGGGTTGACGGATTACTGCTGTCTATATCAAATGAGAATCGGCAGGAAACCATTGAGGCGGTAGATAAGGCTGGTCTTCCTGTCGTCTTGATCGACCGAGACCTACGCGTTAGCGGACCGACGTCCGCTGTCCTGGTTGATCACGGCATGGGTATCACCGAAGCCGTGCGCCATCTGGCCTCGCTCGGGCATCGTCGAATTTCTCTGGTCAATGGACCAGCCAGCCTTCGACCAGCGCGCGAGCGCGCCGCCTCATTTCGCCAGATATCCCTTCAACTAGGGCTCCTGTGTTCGGTGCGTTCAGGAAGAATCAACGCCGAACACGGTGAGCGAGCCACCGCAAATCTGCTCGCTCAGGCCGAACCACCCACCGCCATCGTGGTCGGCAGTAATCAGATTCTGGTCGGAGTACTTCGTGAGCTACGGCGAGCAGGAAAACGAATTCCCAATGACATCTCCTTAATCACATGTGACAAAGCGCCGCTTGCAGAATTTCTCGTTCCGCCCTTGGCTACCATCGACCGAGTCCCCTACGAGATTGGCGTTATTGCAGCTTCACTAATGCTCGAACTACTTGCGGGCACTTCACCGCGAACTCAAACTGTGTCAACGAGCTACGTTGCGAGGCAAAGCGTTGGACCGGTCAGCTTGACTTCCAACCTGGGTCAGAAGAAAAGCGGAACTCCGGAACATAGTGTGGAGCCGGAATCGGATGTTTTCGTTGCGGGTAAGGGATCGCCTCCCGAATCAGCTTTAAGTACTAATGCAAATTCAGCCTAGAGATGCATTGGTCGCAATTTGTCTGGGTAAGAACCGAGCAACGTGCCCTATCGCGATGGCGACTTAGAGAATTCAATGAAGGCGAATTGCGAAGAATATCCAAGTACGTGGCGACACCGATGTGATTGAAACTTGAGGAGATGACCGTGGAGTTTCTACTCGCAATTGAGGTTCGGCTTCCGTCTCACATTACCGAAGACGAACGAAACCGGCTCATCGCTGCCGAAAGACTTCGCGGTACCGAGCTAGCGGCTGAGGGCATCTTGCGTGCCATCTGGCGAGTTCCTGGACGCTTCGCCAACCGTGCAATTTGGTCAGCTCCAGATGCAACTCGCCTGCACGAGTCGATCGTGAGCCTGCCGCTGTGGCCCTACTTGGATATACAAGTAACTCCTCTTGGTCGACACGATCTCGCCGAACAGTGTCTCGGCCTACCGCCCGGACTCGAAATCGGTCGAGAAATCAATGGATTCGTCGATTCCTTGGAGGACACGGATGGCGATTGACCGTGAACTTGCCGCATTCCTTAGCGATCCTCCTCCGAACGATATGGATGACATCACAACTACACGTCGACTCGCTGCCATTCTCGTCGAAGAAGAAATCGCCCAACGGGGTTCGCCCCTCCCAGGCATGAGTTGGCATGACGAAGTTACAGATGCCGTCTTGAACAATTGTCAGGTACCGATTCGGATATATCGCAGCGAGGCGGCAACCAAACCTTCCGGCGCTCTCCTTTTCTTTCATGGTGGAGCGTTTGTTTTTGGCGGCTTGGAAAGCGAGCACGAACGCTGTCTGCGTCTTGCCAACCGAGGTGAATGCATGGTCGTTTCGGTGGACTACCGACTTGCTCCTGAAAATCCCTTTCCAGCGGCAATCGACGACGGAGCGACTGCACTGAATTGGTTGCGACGTAATACGGAATTCCTCAATGTTGACCACCAAAGGATCGGGGTTGGCGGCGCAAGTGCCGGAGGAGCAGTGGCGGCCGGGCTCGCACTTCGTACGCGCGATAGCGAAGGCTCTTGGCTTCGGGCTCAAATGCTTATCTACCCCGCGCTGGACAACCAAGCCGAGACAACTTCAATTGAGCAGTTCTATCAACATGTTCCATGGGACGGCGAGCGAACTCGCAAGATGTGGATGGCCTACCTCGGTGATGACTCCGACAACGTATCGCCGTATGCGTCAGTCACCCGTGCCACATGCCTCGCCAACTTACCGCCAACTTACGTTATGACGACGGAGGAAGATCCCTTACGCGACGAAGCAATTGCGTACGCCCAGCGATTGCTGTTGGCGGGAAACACAGTTGAGTTGCATCACTTTCCTAGAACATTTCACGGTTTCGACATCATTGCGCCGGGAACCTTACTCAGCGAGCTCGCCTTAGAGGAGCAGGCGGGATTCTTACGGCGTGAACTCGGTCGGGCCACATGATCATATTCTTTGTCACGATCCAACTTCACGAGTGCGCCCGTCTTGAATCTATATCGACCGCTGAGTGCCCATGAGACAACGAAATGAGCGTACCCATTGCTGGACGGACGCGAACAGATAATGCGAACTTTGGAGGATGTGAGGATTCTCGCACTAGAGCAGTTTGGTGCGGGACCTTACGGCAGTGTTCACCTCGCCGATTTGGGAGCTGACGTCATCAAGATCGAGGACCCAAAGTCGGGTGGAGACATCGGTCGTTACGTACCGCCTTTTCAAGAAGGAGAGGACAGTCTCTTTTTTGAGACGTTCAACCGAAACAAGCGAAGTTTGTCTCTCAACATCACCAACGCTTCGGGCCGAACAGTCTTTGAGGACCTCGTACGACAGAGCGACGTAGTGTTTTCTAATCTTCGCGGCGACGTCCCGCAGAAGATCAAGATTACGTACAACGATCTAAAGCACGTTAACCCCGCAATTGTCTGCTGCAGCCTGTCAGGATTTGGCATGACCGGCCCCCTGAAAGCCGAGCCCGGCTACGACAATATCTTTCAAGCTATGGCCGGATGGATGGACCTCACAGGTGATCCCGCTGACCCACCTACTAAGTCTGGACTGTCGGTCGTTGACTATTCGGGCGGCCTTGTCGCGGCGCTGGCGATACTCGCTGGTCTCCACGCTGCTCGACGCGATGGAATTGGCTCCGACTGTGACGTCAGTCTCTTCGATACAGCACTTTCGATGTTGACCTATCCGGCAACTTGGTATCTCAACCGAGGTTTGGTCTCTGAACGGACACGTCATTCCGCGCACCCTTCGATTGTCCCATTCCAAGCGTTTGAAACATCCGACGGATGGATGATTGTGGCGTGCGCGAAGGAAAAGTTTTGGCAACGACTTTGCGGTGCACTGGATCGCCATGACTTGGTGGACGATCAAAGGTTCGACTCATTTTCGGCGAGACGCGCGAACGAAGAGTTCCTCATACCAATTTTGGACGAGTTGTTTCTCAAGCAAGATTCTGCGTTCTGGCTCACGCGACTTAGGCATTGCGGCGTCCCCTGCGGACCGGTGAATACGCTGGCTGAAGCGCTCGAAGACCCTCAGGCAGTGACTCGTCAGATGATCGTAACTACCGAACACCCGAGATTTGGAGAGGTTAGACAGGTCGCCAGCCCCGTCAATGTGGGATTGGAAAGAGTTGCGTATCGCCGAGCTCCCTTACGAAACGAAGACGCCCGAGACATTTTGTCAGGGTTGTTGGGCTACAACGATGCGGCCATTGAGGCACTTTTTGCAGCCGGTGCCTTCACGGAGTGATGCATATGACGGTGCACCATTCATCGAACAAATTCATTGTGAATGCATTTGTCCTCTCCCATTTCATCGGTCGGCGGCGACTCGCGTGGTTCGACAGCAATACGACGCGGCCTTGCAGGCACAGATTTGGTCGCTCCATTCTGTACCTGGATCCGAAAGCGCCAACGCTTCCAAAAGAGCCAACGCTCAGATTTTGGCTTGGCGATGATTTGACGATAAAGAAATGAACTACGAAAACCCAAGAAGAGAGAGCCATGACGATATATGACCGCCCCTTCGGCCGTTATTACGAGGAATTCAATGCTGGCGACGTGTTCAAACATTGGCCCGGCAAGACGATCACTGAATTTGATAACCACTTGTTCTGCATGATGACCATGAATCACCATCCATTGCACACGGACGTTTGGTTTGGCGAACACGAAAGCGTGCAGGGCCAAAACGTAGTTGTTGGGAATCTCGTGTACTCACTCCTAATTGGCATGAGCGTTCCTGACCTTTCTGGCTCGTGCATCGCAAATCTTGAGATTGAGTCGCTGCTTCACAAGAACCCAACATTCCACGGTGACACAATTTACGCTGAATCGCGGGTTCTGGACAAGGTTGCCTCAAGGACTAAGAGTGATCGGGGAATCATAAGGGTGGAGACCAAGGGCTTTAACCAAAACGGATTAGAGGTCTGTTGCTTCCAACGTAAGTTCATGGTCTGGAAGCAATCATTTGCCCCACCCCGCCGCCGTCCTTACGTTGATGACGTTTGGACATAGAAATGCTCATCTCCGTAATAGTTCGAAATCTGTGTACGTGGCTTTTGACACCGGCAAAAATAATCAACGGCCTTAAAGGGATCACCGAGTGCTCATTCAATTCCAAAATAATTCTGCCTGTGCTGGAGTGACTTTCTGCGAGTTGATATGGACCTAATCAAGACCGCTGGCACATTCCTTTTCGTCCCAGCGACGCGTCCCGATAGAATTGAAAAGGCCCTTGCGACGAAGGCTGATGTCGTTATCATCGATTTAGAAGACGCAGTGCGGGACGAAGACAAAGTTCAGGCACGGCAAAACTTGGCTTCATTGCATCCAAGCAGAAGCGCATGCATTCGAATCAACGACGAGACGACGAGCCACTTCGAAGATGACGTTGCTCTTATTGCAGTGTGCCCATGGGTGAGCGCCATTGCAATACCGAAGGTGCACTCGGCGTCGCAAGTGGAGCGATTTCGCCATGCGGTCAAAAACGAGGTGCCCATCTTGGCCCTAATTGAATCGGCGCAGGGCATCGTTGATTTAGAGGAGATCGCCAATTCAGGCGTCAGACGTCTCTTGTTTGGTAGCGCCGACTACGCCGCTGAACTCGGTGCAGAGCCTAATGAAAGACTGTTCGAGTACCCGAGATCCCGCCTAGTGGTTGCCTCGGCTGCCGCGGGTCTCGCACCTCCGATAGACGGTCCGACTCTCGCTATTCACGACAATGACAGATTGAGCGAGGAGGCAAGAGTCGCACTCATGCTCGGCATGGGTGGAAAGCTCTGCATTCATCCCAAGCAAATTGCGGTCGTCGACTCAATCTTTCGCGCGTCTTGGTCGAGAAAACGGTGGGCTCATGAAGTGCTTGACGCCTACGAGAATTGCGGAGGCGGTGTCTTAATCGTGAACGGCGAAATGGTTGATGCACCGGTCGTGGCGAGAGCCCGAAAGATTCTTAGCGAGTAGTGGCATTCCAAGATTGACTGACAGAATCTCGCGAATAGGAATAGCGAGTTGATGGTAAACTGAATGTGTCCAAAGTAATCGGCGACGTTTCTGTAAGTGAAAAAACGATTCCACGTACTTGGTCTTATGCTGGGCTTCCGCGTTCATTTGAACTTCAGATCGATTTGCTGACCGACTCAATTTCTACCCCCCCCTTCGGCAGTGATGCGTGATTCGTACTCCATGTCGTTGCTTAACAAGACGCAGTAAGACACCGACCGAAATAATCGCACGATGTCGGTACGCGAGTCGGCTCTCATTGCAGGTCTCTCTTGACACATCATCTAAGCCTTAGTTAGACTGCAATCGATTCCTAAAATTACATACCGAGGAGCTTCTAACTGTGAAACTACGGGTCCATTCGATCGAAACGATTCCGGTGAGAGTGACGCTCTCGAAGTTGTACCAAGGTAGCCACTATCAGATGCCCCGCAGGTGCACGATCATTACAAGAATTGTGACGGAAGAAGGAATTGTCGGCGAATGTTACAACGCCGACGCCGACGAAGAACAGTTAACGATCATGCGAATTATCCACGACGAGATTGCCCCGATGCTCCTCGGCCTCGACATCTTTGCCGTCGAGAAATGCTGGGAATTAATGCGAAAAGTCACATTTGATCAACTTCGTGACCGACGTTTTGCAATGCAGGCAATAGGTTGCGTTGATTCAGCTATTTGGGATGCCATAGGAAAAGCACTCGAGATGCCGCTACATCGGCTTTGGGGTGGTTTTCAAGACTCTCTCCCGATGATTGGAATTGGCGGGTACTACACCGATGACCCAGGCAGCATCGAGGAGGAGGTCGGTTTTTTCTCCGATGGTGGGTACATCGGCATGAAGTTCAAGATTGGGAAGGCTTCCCCCGAGGAGGACTCCGAGCGACTGCGTCGAGCCGTGAAATGCGCCCGACCAGGGTTCCGTTTCCTCGTCGACGCCAACCAGGCCTGGACCGTTGAACAGGCCGTTGAGTTCGTGAACCGCACCTCCGATTTCGTCGAACTCCGGTGGTTCGAAGAGCCTTGCCAATGGCCAGATGACCGCCGTGCGATGAATGAAGTTCGAATCAAAACTGGCGTCGACGTTGCAGCCGGTCAAATGGAGATCACCCGAATCGGTATGCGCGACATGATGCTCGACAAGGCCATCGACGTCTCGAATTTCGACGCCTCTTGGGGCGGAGGCCCAACGGAGTGGCGGCGCGTTGCGCAGATGGCAATGAGTTTCGGAGTGCAAATGGCTCATCACGAAGAAGCGCAAGTCGCCAGCCACCTGCTCGCTTCAATTCCACATGGTACTTATGTCGAAGCATTTCATCCAGATCGTGACCCGATCTTCTGGCAGATGCTCGCCAACCGACCTGAGTTAGAGGACGGAATGTTTAGACTTCCAGAACGCTCAGGCTTCGGTTGGGAACTCGACAAAGACTTTGTCCAGAAGTTCAGGGGCGACGCTTGAAACGTGAGCCAGCGCCACTTGAAGTTCGTCAATCAAAATCGGCCCGGTTCGCGACGCAAATGCAAGGATCGTCGATTCAATGAGAGCCTCGATCATCGTTGAAGAGGAGTTCGAGCAGAGGGCAGAGTTCCAATGACGGGTCAGCTCCGACCGCTCGACGGCATTCGAGTCCTCGCGGTGGAGCAATATGCAGCTGGCCCTTTCGCCACGATGCAGCTCGTAGATCTCGGCGCGGACGTAATTAAGATCGAGGACCCTTCGAGCGGAGGCGACATTGCCCGGAGCGTCACTCCCTATTCTACTGACGACGCCAGCCTCTTTTTCGAAACGTTCAACCGAGGAAAGCGCAGCGTCTCACTCGACCTGGCCAATGCCGCCGGACGTGAAGTATTCGAAGGACTCGTGAAGAACGCCGACGTAGTCTTTGCCAACGTTCGCGGCGATGTCTCGGCAAAGCTCGGCTTGCGCTACGAAGACCTAAGGCTGTCGAACGAAAGGATTGTCTGCTGCTTCCTCACGGCGTACGGAATGACTGGCAGCGAGCAAGACACACCCGGATACGACTACATCATGCAAGGTAGGGCCGGCTGGATGTCCCTCGCCGGCGAACCCGGTGGCCTTCCCGAGAAAACGGGACTTTCGCTCGTCGACTACTGCACCGGAATCGCGGCCGCGGCGGCGATCATTGCTGCTGTTCACGCTGCTCAACGTACAGGCAAGGGCACAGACTGCGACGTCAGCCTTTTTGACACAGCTATCGGAATGCTCACCTACGTTGGAACCTGGCACTTGAGTCGCGGCTACCTCCCTGCTCGAACAGCTAATTCGGCTCACCCGTCTTTGGTGCCGTTCCAGAACTTTCAGACGAATGATGGCTGGATCGTTGTGGCCTGCGCAAAGACGAAGTTCTGGCTTCGACTTGTTGCCGTCCTTGAAGCCCCTGAACTCGCAACTGACGCAAGGTACGCGACCTTCGCGTTGCGGAAAACGCATTCGGCAGTTCTGCTTCCTACGCTCGAGCGATTAATCGCGAAGCGCTCGACGAGCGAATTATTGGAGCAGTTAGTGACTGCAGGAGTTCCTTGTGGACCAGTGAATGACGTTGCCGAAGCGCTCGCCGATCCCCTCGTTGCCGAGCGCCATATGATTATCGAAACCGCCCATCCAAGCCTGGGCATCGTTCGACAGATTGCCGGTCCTGTCAGGGTGGGTGAGTTCGAACCCATCCGACGACGCGGCCCGTTCCTCGGCGAACATACTGCCGAGGTCCTTACCGAACTACTCGGGTTCGACCAAGAAAGTCTGCAAAGACTTAGTCGCGATGGGGCGTTCGGACAACTGAGTAACGAAAGCCGTATTGGCCACGGTGCTTCATGAGGTATTTCGAGGATCATCCTGTTCCGGTACACAACGTACTCGAATCACTGCCGAGCGGGATTGCCCTCATTGATGATCGCGGCATTATTGGCGATCTCAACCAACGCCTCGCGGCAATGACCGGCTACGAATTGGGCGATCTAATCGGCCAAGACATTCGAATGATTCTGCCGGAATTTCAACGAGATTCGCACTTGAAGAATCATCGCGAGTACGCAGATGACACAGTTACGCCAACTGCACTTACCAACCAGGACCTCAACGTCTTGTCCCAAGACGGCAACAGAATACTGTCCGTCGACCTCTCCTACTCGCTCATGGAACTTGACGGCCAGTTGTGGGCCGTGGTGTCAATTATCGACAACTCGGCCCAAAGAGACGCCGAAGAGGCCCGAGCCGTGGCCGAAGGCCATACGGCAGCGGTGGAGGTCGCCGCTGCTGCCGCGCTCGCACAGAGCGAGCAGCGCTTCCGCCTCGCGTTCGAGGGAAATATGGCTCCCACGGTCTTCACCAGTCGAGAGGGAATGCTGCTGGAGATCAATGACTCTTTCTGCCAGATGATTGGACACACCCGAGAGGAACTCCTCGGACGCGACTCGCAGCATTACACCTATCCAGAGGACATCGGCATTTCCGAAGAGATCAATCAGCGGATTATCTCGGGAGATATTGATCAGTTCCGGTTCAGCAAACGGTACTCGCACAAGAGCGGGCGGGTTATCGTTGCCGAAGTATCAAAGTGTGCGGCCCGTGACGAGAGTGGCAATATGCTTTACTGCGTATCTTCGGTGCGCGATATCACGGAGGAACGAGCACTCACGAACCAGCTCTCCTACCAAGCACTTCACGACCCGCTAACCGGACTCGCCAACCGAGCGCTCTTTGATGACCGGCTCGTCCAGACGAGAGCAAGAATGGTCCGCGCGGACGAAATTGGTGCCGTGTTGCTGCTGGACCTCGATGACTTCAAGGGAGTCAACGATGTCTACGGCCACTTGATTGGCGATCAACTTCTTGTGACAATTGCTCACCGCTTCGAAGAAATCACCCGTTCATCTGACACGCTGTGCCGCTTCGGAGGCGACGAATTTCTCTACCTGGCGGAGGGGCTGACGTCGCCCGATGAGGCTGAAAAGATAGCCGAGCGCCTCCTCGGCGCCCTCGCCGAGCCGTTCTCGTTCGATGATGCGCTTATCGAACAGCGCGCGAGTGTCGGAATTGTCGTGTGGGATGGCAAGAGTGCTAATACCGATAATGTCGAACTAGTCCAAAACGCTGACGCATCGATGTATGAAGCCAAGCGCCGAGGCCACGGCCACGTGGTCGTCTTCACGCCCGACATTCGTCAAGTTGCCGTGAGCCGTTTCGCGATCGTTCAGGAACTGCGCCACGCTCTGGCGTCAAACCAACTTGAAATGCACTATCAACCCATCATCGATCTCAGGACCTCGGATGTAGTGGGTTTCGAAGCTCTGATGCGCTGGAACCACCCCGAACGGGGATGGGTGCCACCCGACGTTTTCATTCCGCTAGCTGAACAGAGCGATCTGATTCTGGAGCTTGGCGCATTCGCCCTACATGAAGCTATCGCCGCAGCTAGCTGCTGGGAGCCACAAGGCGCTCGAGCCAACGCGCCATACGTGACAGTCAATCTCTCCGCGCACCAGTTTCACGACTCAAACCTCGTGCCAATGATTACGAGGGAGCTCAAGCAAAGCGGGCTTGATCCGGAGCGACTCATCCTCGAGGTTACTGAAAGCGTGGCGCTGCTCGATATCGCCGAAACGATGATCGTGATGGAGCAAATCAATCGACTGAAGATTGGTATCGCGCTCGATGACTTTGGCACGGGATACTCCTCGCTGTCGTATCTCGCAGCCTTGAATCCAAAGATCATCAAGATCGACCAATCGTTCGTTCGGCCCAAGCGCGATCTGGAGCGGAGCAACACACTGCTCGAGGCCATCGTCACGCTGGGCAACAAACTCGACATGATCGTCCTCGCCGAGGGCATCGAAACTCCTGCACAACTCGAGCACCTTCACGGCCTTCACTGCGATCTCGGCCAGGGTTTCCTGTGGTCACCCGCCGTGCCAATCGGGCAGGCCGTGACCATGCTTGGAGAGGCACCGTATGCCTAAGATCACCCGGCACCGCTTCCAACCTCAACTGAAAACGGTGCCGGGTTTACAAAGAAGCTGCAAGGGTTAAGTTGGTCGATTGTTGTGGGCTCTATCCGAAAGCCAAGGAAACTTCGTCAGGTCCAGGCCAGTCCTGTTCACGGCGAGTTGATGCAGCATCGTCGCCGAAGTCGTCCGCCGAGATTCTTGGACGCACCCACAAGGTCATTCCCCACGATCGAGCCAGAAATAGTTTCCAACTCCCATGTCCGTGGCTGCGTAATCCGAGGAATTCGGCCACGCCGGAGACTATCGGAGTCCGCACGTGGCCATAAGAATGGATCAATACGCGACCGCAAGATGGGTGAATCGCTCCCGGGAGCGTTCGAGAGAGGTCTAGAAAACGGGACAGTCCACCCACACGTCGAACTTGTACATTTGTACTTAGACCAAGGGCCTCCCATCGGCAGCGTTCAACCATCGATTCGGAGATGCGCATTTCTGTCAGCGCCTCGCGACCTCCGCCCACTTCCTAACTGCAGGGTCCTTGTGCAACTCATGGGCAACGCCAATCACTCGACATTCCAGATGTCCACGATGCAACACGAAAGCTCATTTGAATTGACGGCGTTCGCTTAGCAGTGCCCTCGACTCTCTGAGACGTTTGTTCGCTGAGTAATTGTCACGCACACTTGCCGACCTTTGTACATCACGGTCGCGCTGGCGTTGATCCATCCAGGCGGTAGGTGGGGCGTTACTTCAAGACCATTCCACGATTGGTTAATACCAAGGATTCCTTGGATCAATGAAGACGCTGTGTACACCATATCCTCGAGATACGGTTCACCTTCAACAAATGGACCGGTACCGGGAATACCGTTCCACGGCGCCCAGTTGTCTCCATAGAAGGCGGTGGCCGCGTAGTCTGCCGCGAAATTCTGGAGCCTTTGATAGGCGCCCACCGCGTCACCGGCGTCTGCACGTGCCATAACCTCGAAATACGTTTCCCCCATGAACGATCCACCGTCGAAGTAGCACCCAAAACCGCAGTAATTAAAGATATTAGTTGTCGAATCCTCGGGCCAGAGACTAGTTAGTGTTGCGTCGCCGACATATCCTTCTGTCGACAGAACAGCCAGTCTGGCATCAGCGGTAGCAAGTATGGCGGTCGCCTGGGCTTTGCTGGCAATTCCGAACTGAATAGCTGGGTACTGGTCGTCTGACTTAAAAATGTAATACCTCTGATTGTTGTCGAGGTTGATCCAGTCTGCGTACATCGGTCCATTAGGTGAGTTCGGCGTCCATAGAACCGTATTAATCCCGTTCTTGATGGTTGCGGCATCGGCAGTCCAGGCATTGGCTTCTAAACGAAGATTGTTGGCAGTGGCGGCATCTTTTGTCTGAGCCGCCACGCCTATTTCCAACTGGGACATATCCAGCAGGGCTTCATAAGCAAAGTCGTTCAGGTAAAGATCGTAGGAGGAATTCCCGAAGAAGTCGGTGTCGTCATATCCCCCATCTGATTGATAAGAGAGAATCAGTCCATTCGGCTGAATTCGACCGATCCATTTATTCAATAGCGCATCGACCTGGTGTTGATACTGTTCTATGAGGCTCAAATCGCCGGTGGCACAGGTGTACGCGTAGAGCCCTTGCAAAGTGTTGATTCCGACGTCTTGATAGCCACCCGCACCATAGCCACCCCCTGAAATACCATAATTAATCTGACCGTTGGTGAGATCGACAGATTCCAACTCTGCCTGTAGATAACCCCGAATGGCTTGCTTCATAGAGTAAGGCGAACTGCTGGTAGCGCCTGTTGCTTGAATCCCATTGGCGAAAGCGGATGCGTCGAATAACGCACCGTATCCCGACATGACCCCTCTGGTTTCGTTGCCGAACAAATAAGCCTTCTGTCCCGAAAGCGCGCCGCCGTTCAGCACGGAGTCGTACATGTCCTTGAGGGAGCTCTGCATCGCGGTATCGGGAATCGAGACGCTCAATTGCTGGCCGGTCGAGTATTTGTTCACCCCCGAAAGAGAAAGTGAAATCTGCGAATTTGAATGCGATCGTTCGGTAAAGCTGCCTTGGACCGCCGTAACGGCGCCAAGTTGCAAGGAGCCGCTTTCGTTGAGGTATCCGCCGGAGACGGCCAACTTCAAATCGGAGCCGAAATCATAAGGCGAATATAACTTTTCGATCAACCAGGCGTTGCGCTGGGTCAACGTATCGGAATAGTCAGAACTGCCGCCCTCGCCGTCCGGATTCGAGTCCCAAGACGGCGCATAGATGTCATTCGGCAGAACCCACACGTCCCCCGTTATCTTGGGCGAAAATGGAAGGTTCATGGAATCATTGCTACCAGCGAAGTTCGTAGACCAGTGCTGGTTTACTACCCACCGCACCGTTTCACCGTTATTCGCTGTCGTGATAGTCCAATCCTCAGTCTCTTGCCCCGGTACCACGGCAATGCCTCCTAGAAAAACTCCGGTGACCACACCCTGACCATTCTTTGTTACGACGACCTTCGTTGGAGACACCTGAGAACTCTGGTAAGTCTGCCCGGTCGACGCGTCAGAAATAGAGGTTTGGGCGCTCCCGCTACCGCCCACCATGGCTTGGGTCGGCATCGACCCGTCGGGGTTCCTGAGACTGAACGACGTGATCGCGGGATACGTTGTATTCACGTCAAGGACTCCAAAGGCGCCTTGCAATTCGACAATGCCTAAGCCGATGTTCGTGGTGAATGTCTTATCCGCTCCAATCACGACATTCCCGTCAATGCCAGCGCCGAGGCGGTAGTGGTAGAGGGTGTTCGGACTGAGTCCGGTCAGCACCTGTCTCAG
>PMTL01000126.1 GCA_003168075.1 Acidimicrobiaceae bacterium | reverse complement strand
CGAGACCCGGGCGGCCCACTAAAGCCCACTAAAGCCCACCAGAAGGCTCTGAACGATCACGCTCGTGGATCCCAACGGTCGCAACACTTACATGCTGGAAAGAAATTCTTTCGCCGCCCAGCCCACTTAGTGGATTAACCTGTCAACGCCAACGAGAACGCGGTCCGACCAGACCGAAAAATGGCGAAGCCGGACTTCTCTGCCAAATTCGACCGGTTGGTCCAACCGATGGTTCGCTATTTGGTGTCGGTTCGATTCTTGCGATCCGTACCGACGTCGAAACCGAGGGCAACATATCCGGGGAGTCTCTTTCGGTGCATCCCTGCCAGCACTGGGCTCTTAGCGTCGACGTAATCGTGGACTTCGACGGATGACTTGCCATCTAATGGTCGCAAGATCCGGCCAACGTACTGGACAACTCTTCCCCGAAACGCGATTGGAAAGGCCATGAACACCGTATCGAGCGGCGGACAATCGAACCCCTCGCCAAGGAAGCTGCCCGTTGCCGCGAGGATGAGTCCGCCACGCTTCGACGCGTCGTCCAAGTCTGCCATGACCTTGGCACGAGCCTTCTTCCCCATTCCACCCTGAAGGACGAGAGGAGTCATTCCCCTCGCAGTGAGCGCAGAGATAACCGACGAGAGGTGCTCGGTCCACTGCGTCAATACGAGACAGTTCCTGCCATTTGCAGCTGCAGCGACCACGTCGTCGCAGATTCCCATCGTTCGGGCCTCGTCATCCACTAGTGCGCGAAATAGCTCTTGGATGTGCGTGAGTTCATCACTCACTTCAAGACTCGTCTGGTGAACAATGAGCTCTCGGCTGAAGTCGTTCTCTGCGTCAACCTTCTCATCCATCCGGTGGCGAATCGGCCCGCAGTACATGGTGATCAAGCCCTGAAGCCCATCGCGTCGGTAGGGAGTAGCGGTAAGACCGAGCCACCGTCGGGCGCGAATCTGTTTGACGCATCGTTCGAACGTCACCGCCGGCACGTGGTGACATTCGTCAACGACGACGAGGCCGTAGTGGCTCGACATCTCGTCGAGATCCTCGCGTCGTGCGAGACTCTGCGCCATCGCAATATCGACAATGCCGGTGGTCTTGTTCCGACCTCCACCAACCTGGCCAATCTCCTTCGCGGCCAGACCCAGATGAGTTGCCAATCGCTCAGTCCATTGCTCCACCAGTGGTTTGCGATCAACGATGATCAGCGTAGGTCGTCGATGGTGCGCAATGAGTGCGCAGGCGACCACGGTCTTCCCGGCACCGGGCGAGGCCACCAGAACGCCCAGTTCGTGCGTGCTGAGTGCGCGAAGTGCGGCCGCTTGATCCTCACGAAGTTCAAAAGTAGGAGTGAACTCAATCTGCTCCGGATCCGGTCGGTTCTCGTGGACCACCAGGCGACCGCCCGCCTCCGCCACCACACCGGCTGCCTTCTCAGTGAGACCTCGAGGAAGTAGTAGCGACTCGAGCGTCTCTCCATAGCAACGGATCATCCTCGGCGTATCCCACGTTGAGAATCGGAGCCGCTCCTTCTCGTAAAACGCCGGGTTGTGCAGTGAGGCCAAATGCTTGAGCGCCGCGAGCAGCGCCGGTGGGAGTCCAGACCGTTCGATCTCCAACATCGCCGCAGCGACGCCGACCACTGTCTCAGGCATCGTGATAGGAACAACTTCTCGAGGACGCTGAAACGTCCTTTCCTCGGGTCCCGCTCCCACCACCGGCGAGGTCGCGAGAATCAATTCGACTTCAGTCTGCGAGATTCGCATCAACGTCGAAAGGTAAGCCCACTGGTCCTCAATCGGCTTCATGGTGCCAGGGTCAAGGAATGAGGTCGTCCCACGATCTCGACATTCCTTTTGCAAAGGTAATGCAATCAAGTTGCCGAACGACCCCTTCGGCATGAAGTCCTGCGCTGGGAACAATCGGTCGTAGCTCGCGAGATCCAACTCTCCTCGAAGATTCATCGCTTCGCGGAGCAACAGAGTGCCGAGTCGCCGGGCGAGAGTCGCTGGCACAGTGTCACGAAAGAAGATCCACACGTGTGCGCCGTCGCCTGAACGCGAATGCTCTAGTGCCGAAGTTATTCCTATCGACTGCGCTGAATTGAAGTAGGCGAGCGCGTCGAGCGCCCAACCCGGCCCGTCGAAGTCACACACGATCAACCGACAGCTGTCGTCACGAAGCAGCGGATAAAGTCCGACGTGTATCTTCCCCGCCAGGTGATCAGCGATCACGCTCTGCGTCAGCGGTAGGTACTCCCTACTCGTCGATTTAGCGTTGGCGAAACCACCCAGAACGGCAGGCGACCAACCGTGCTTTCCCGTCCTTCCGCTTTCCCACCTGAGCGCGTAGACATCGTCACGACCCACAAACAGTGATCGGAACAATTCGATCTTGGCTTCAGCTGGTGAAGTGCGGTCGACCAGAATGGGTGGAGTGTCGAATTGGGTCGGTGCGCCTTGGCTGTCTTCTTTACCCTCGAGGGTCCCTGTCGATTGCAGACCCAGAATCTCTGCCAACCGATTGTTTTCTCGCTTCAATTCCTCAATTTGGTCGCGAAGATTGGTGACAATTAGAAGTTCATCTTCGTTCATGCCAGCCCCGACGCTCCTCACTATCACTGACAATCGACAATACCCATAGTCCCGACCAACTGGCAGTCCAGAAACAAGTTGCGAGTGTCAGCGCTCGTGGAGTTTCGCTTCAAACCGCTCGAACTGGTGACGACACTGTCGCTGGTCATGTCCTCGGTCTTGTTACGGGTACACCGCGGAGTCATGGCTGAACGAGGTGGAGGGCATCACGCGACAGGAAACCTCAACTCATAACATTGCGTACGGTTCTAAGCACGTCTATACATTGCGTGAGGAAATTGCGCGCCACGAAGCCGACTCCATGATTGCCTCAGCCGTCGGCCTGGGGCGGACGTCACACCTGACTACTATATTCAGATTTGCTCCATTTCTGATACACTAAACCCGTATTTGTTCTACCAGTAGGAGCAAAGTCATGGATAGCAGCACTTCAACCATCATCCTCACTGGTGACCTGCCTCGTTCCACGCTTTCACAAATGCTGACACGCGGAGCCGTCAGGCGACTGGCAACTGGCGTCTATACGACTGACACGTCGATCGCGCCCGAACGAGTGGTCCGACGAGAGTGGCGGACCATCGTGGGACGCCTCTTTCCAGACGCCACTATTTCGGATCGTTCCGCTCGCACAGCCGGACCCGTGGACGGAACGCTGTTTCTGGTCTACCCGCACAACGACCGTACGCTCACGATGCCAGGGCTCGCCGTTTCTCTCCGCCGCGGCGCCGCCCCCCAGCCAGGCGACATCCCCCTGCCGGGAGGCCTGCACCAAGCGTCGCTCGCCCGGGCCCTCGCCGAGAACGCAGTCCCCTCCAGAGCTCGCCACGGCGCGCTCCCGCGTCGGCTCACCCGCCACGAACTCGGTGAATGGGTCGAGCGCGCCGCGCGATTTGGCGGCGCCGACGAGCTCGGTCGGGTGCGCGACCAAGTACGCACACTGGCACCACTACTCGGGGTCAGCACCAAGGACGCTGGCGACCTCGACAACCTGATCGGCGCCGCCCTGGGGACGAAGCAGGTGTCGGGTCTCCCGCGGTCTCTTCGACAACGTGCTCTCGGCATTCCCTACGACGCCGAACGAATCGAACGATGCGACCTTCTGGTCGCCGCGCTGCGATCAGCCGCCCCCCAGAACCATCCCGCCGCTCCGCTCGAACCCAGCATCCTTCCCTTCTACGAGGCGTATTTCTCGAACTACATCGAAGGCACGGAGTTCACTGTCGAGGAGGCTGAAGATATTGTCTACCGGGGAATCGAGCCCGCGGGACGACCCCAAGACGCCCACGATGTGCTCGCCACCTTTTGGCTCGTGAGTGACCTCGCGGAAATGAGGCGACTCGCGGACGGTCCCAAAGAGTTCCTTGATCTTCTCCAGCAGCGCCACGCCCAAATAATGGAGGCGCGTCCCGACAAGCGCCCCGGACTTTTCAAGGAGCGTGCCAACCAAGCGGGAGCTACCGTATTCGTTGACCCCGATCTGGTTCGCGGAACCCTCATAGAGGGTTTCAGCCGTCTTGACGACCTCGACAGCGCGTGGGAGCGGTCGGTCTACGTGAAGTTCCTCGTGGCCGCCGTGCATCCATTCGATGACGGCAACGGACGCCTCTCTCGCATCATGATGAGCTCCGAACTAGATGCCGGTGGGCAGTCGCGAACGATCATTCCAACGGTCTTTCGCGACGACTACATCGGTGCCCTACGTCGTTTGGATCGAGCCAACGATCCCTCGGTGTTGATTGATGCACTCCGCTTCGCAAACGACTGGACTGCTCGCATCGACTTCACCAATACGCCGACCGTCCGCGCGCAGTTAGAGGCGACTAACGCATTCGCTGAAGAGGACGGCACTAAGCGTCTCCAGCTACCACCTTTCCGTCATTTTGTCGCAACCGAGGAAGAAGAACCGCTACGCAACGAGTTTGAGTAACTCGAGGCGAGCGACAGCCCTAATATTCGAACGCGAATCACCGAGCAGCGCGACCATCTCGATTCAATCCTTAACTATGACGCTGGAGTGGACCACTCAACTAGCCTTGAGTTGTAACTCGACAAAACCCGGCACGATTTAATGTGATTCGCGACGAGTCTATTGGTCACCAGATCATCTGCAGATTGACTACTCGTCCCCCAGCCGCAACTCAAACCCCTCACCATCGGCTTCTCGAAATTGAATAGTGACTTGACCTTGAAACGAGCCCGGTCTAGCCAATTGTCTAGCCACGAATTCAAACGTGAGAGGACGTCAGCGGACGTTGGCGGACATTGCACTTCGTCCGGCCAGCAAATCTGGACGCTGACGGACGTCCANNTCGAGACCCGGGCGGCCCACCAACAGGCCCACCAACAGGCACTGAACGTTCACGTTCGTGGATCCCAACGGTCGCGGCAACAACGACCACCAGGAGAGAAAATTGAGCCGGATGGAAGAACCGTCGTCAACGCAAAACCCCGCGCAAATCACTTCATTGAAATTGTTGATCATCTCCCGCACCCAGTCTGGGCCGGTGAAGGCCACCTTTGCGATCTAGGTGTAGTGACCACGTCCATGCCCTGAGCCAACAACAGCGCCATTTGCGCTCTTCGCCGAATTACCACCGAGTTCGACGAGCAGGTGACAGTGCGCATCATCGTGTTGGTTTCCTCGTTGGACAACTCACGTACCCGTATTCTTTCTCGCACCTACCCTGCTGGCCTCGTCACTACCGAACGAGAACAACTTGTCTGCGGGAGCTGGCCGAAGTGGTGGATCTCAACGGGCAAAAGTTGCCGGCAAAAGCACTGACTCCGCTCCACCGCTACCTCAACTTCTTAGTCCCGATTGGGGGGGATTCAGCCCTGCACGCGCCCGGCCGTCGGGCACATCGCCAACGACCCAGGCATTCGCGTTTTTTTCAGTCCGCTAATTCTGCGACCTGGTAGTAGGTTCATCACGTGGCCCACTTTCATCGCCGCCAGTTACTTACGCTGGCCGCCCTCATTCCCGCTGTGGCGCTTCTCGTCCCCTCGGGTGACGCCCTGGCGGCCATCCCGGCAGCCGGCATCTCCTACAACGGCACCAGCGCCCACGGACTGTACGCAGTGGCCATCACAACGAGTTGCGTGGCCAACGACACCACCGTCTCGGCAGTGTGCGTGCAGCCGTCCTACCTTGATCTGACCGTCACGCCAACGGCGAAGATAGGTCCTAAATGCAACGCCTACGGAGGGTTGGGCATGGGCTATATCGGGATCAAGCCCGACGGCTCCTTCAAGGTCAACGACTACAGCGCTGACAACTACAACGTGACCGTGACGGGGCAGTTCTCTACGTCGCGGACGGTGAAGGGCTCGATAAAGAACATCGGCTTCGGTTGTGCGTCTGACACCTTCGACATAACCATCCCGACACCGGTGTCCCCACTTTCGCCCTGCGAGATGCTGACAAAGGTGCACGCAGTCAGGGTCATTGGCGCGGGCCAAGCGGCGACCATCATCGAGAACACTTTCACCAACACGAGCGGGGTGTGCACGGTGTCGGTGGCCCGAATTAATGATTTGGAACTAGTGGTCAGTACTTCGCGCAGCACTCTACCTATAGGAATCGGCGGCATGCAGGTCAAGGCCCTTGCCGGCCCGGGGACGGCAGCCACGTTGTATGCGGCGGCCAACGGCAATTTCTTTCAAGCGATCGTGATCTTTCACCACGGTACGGGCTGGGCGGGACTCAGCTATGACCACCAACACTCACCCTGCCCATCCTCTACACCAGTGGGCACCAGTTGCGTGACCAAGGCCGCCCAGTCTTCCGTAACCGCCCACGTAGAGTCTTCCGCACGCCAGATCTACACACTGCTCTAACGAGGCCGTCTAGGAGATTCGTCTAAGAGCTAGGGCCTGTTCGGCTCGAACTTCGCCCGTGCCACTTATCAACTTGATAAGGGCTAAGCGGAAAATCCTCATCAATCCAAGGTCGAAGCGAAATGAAGCAGAGCCAAATACGCCGCGCGGAACCCTTCGAGGGATTAACTTGCCATGTGAATCTTGCCCGCGACAAGTGAAACATCAGCAGTCGGCGGTGAGCGTCTTGGAAGAGAAACAATCCCCCGCAAACCCATCTCGATTCAACCTGAATCGCGACGGGTCCGTCGGTCAAAAGATCATATGGACGATTGTCTACCCTTTCTCAGCAGCAGATCAAACTACTCACCATCAGCCCCCCGACAGTGAATAGTCACTTGACTTTGAAACGAGCCTTGGTCTAGCCAACTGTCTAGCCACGAGTTCAAACGTGAGAGGACGTCAGTGGACGTTGGTGGACACTGCACTTCGTCCGGACAACAAATCTGGACGCTGATGGACGTCAGTGGACATTCTGGAGACACTCTCAAGGTGCCGGGATCGAGACCCGGGCGGCCCACCAGAAGACTCTGAATGTTCACGCTCGTGGATCCCAACGGTCGCAAAGATGACGATCTTGAAAGAAAATTCTGCGGCTAGAAATCAAAGTGACCGGGCCAAGGCGTTCATCCGCTTGCTGCGCAACAACGGACTTGCCGGTTCGATGGAACGGGTGGCGTCAGCAAGTGACGACACGGTAGTCGACGTCACCAACTGAAACTGGCGCCGCTGTAGCTCAGAGTTTGGCCCGCCCCACGATTCAATTACCGTTTTTAGTCATGATCGGACCTATAATGAGAGGCCGTCCATCATGCCGCGACCATTTCTCGCAGAGTTTCGACTGAGAGTCGTTGGAGCTCAGTCGAAAAAGTAAAGCGATCACTCGAACGACAGAGGAACTGAGCGTCAGGACCGCCTCATTGCACCGACGGGTGCGCCAAGACGAGATCGATAGAGGTGAACTTCTCGGTGCCTAGACCGAGTGAATCGGGACAACGGATTTCGGCACTCGACGCGGGGCTCGTCGTTCGGGTGTCGCACGCGAGCGGAGTCGAGGAGGAAACTCTCCTGCGCGTACTCGAGGTACGTGTCGTTCAACTGAGGCCGACGACGTCACCGCCGGATGGGATTACCCCAGCGTCGCGAAAACTATGCCCACCCCAACCTGGCCATCGACCGGAGACTTATGCAACTGTGGTCGAGACACGCCTAGTCTGACTTTCGACCATTCGTCGGACACTCCAATCATCCTATGAATCCCTTGCGTGGGTCAGCGCAGTCGCACGTCGAGGCACGCCTCGGCTCGTCGAAGGGCCGCTTCAACGAATTGCGGTGTCGTTCCACGGGCGAAGATGAACCCCAGGTAGCGATCGCCTTCAGGCAGCGGCACCACCGAACGCCCCGACGCAATACTGATATCGAGACCAACCACGCCTTCAACGGCGAGGGCGCGTTGCTGTCCCGATACGTGGTCGAGCACTCCTGCCGCGCGAATCGGGAGCATCATCACGCCCGACGCCTGTGGTTCGCGGGTGAGGCCGCTGAGTCCGATGCCGAGAGCGTGACGAATGATCACCTCTTCGAGGCTCACCCCCGCTCCGAATCGCAGAGCTCGCGCGCACAAGCCTCCGATGGACCGGGCTGCCAGTTCAAGTATGGTCACTGCGCTACCGGGGCCAATGCGCAGCTCAACGTGGACCGGACCTTCGCGAAGCCCCAACGCCGCGGCTGCCTGAGCGGCGATCGATTCGATCTCGGTGAGGATCGCAGTAGGTTGGCGCGACGGCGTGACGTAGATCGTCTCTTCGAAGAAGGGGCCGTCGAGGGGATCGGGCTTGTCGAACACCGCGAGTACGTCCAGGCGTCCCTCCGTGAGTAGACCCTCTAGAGCCACCTCGTCTCCGGGCACGAAGCGTTCGACCAGCAGGGGTTCGGGGCAGTTCGCAATCATGGCGCGAATACGCGCGCCGGCGGCGTCGGCCTCGGTGGCGTCATTGACACGGATGACCCCTTGGCTGGCCGAGCGCGACACCGGCTTAACCACACACGGGTACCCGATCTGTGCCGCAGCCACGACGACGTCGCCACCGGGCGGCACAACTCGGTACTTGGGCTGGCGTAGCGAGGCGGCTCCTAGACGTGCGCGCATGATCGTCTTGTCCCTCGCGGCGGCAACCGCGTCGGGCGGATTGTGGCGTAGTCCCAACCTGGCGGCGGTAGCAGAGGCAATCGCCACTCCCTGGTCGTCGACGGCTAATACCGCGTCGAGCGGGCTGCGGCGATGCAGAGTCGCGATGGCGTCCACTGCGGCCGCGACATCGGTCAGGGGAACCAGCACGGCTCGGTCGCCCATGAAGCCGGACAGGGCTTGACGATGTTCGGATCCAACCACGACGTCGACTCCTAGATCAGCGGCGGCGGCGAGGAAGTCCGGGGCTCGGTAGGTGGCGGTGGGCAGCAGCAACAAGATCCGGGTCACCCCTTTATGATGGCAGGAACTGACGAGCTCGAGACGAGGCACCATGACCCGCATCGATTCAGGTAGCGCCGCCGTCATGCACGCGACGGACGCAGCGCTGGCGATGGTTCTGGAACTGCGGTCCAGCGAGCAGGATGGGGAGTCACTAGCCCTCTGGATCGAAGTCACCGGTTCAAGCAAGGGCGCGTACACCTACGGCATGTACTTCCAGGCGATCGGCGACGCCAGTACCGATGACTGGTCCGAGGAATGTGGCGGGCTCACGATAGTGGTACCAGCTGACAGCATCGCCAAGATTCGCGGCTCGGTCATCGACGTCGGACCCGACGCCGAACAGGGCGCGATGTTCATCGAGAACCCCAATCGGCCGCCCCGCCCCGCCGGCAAGAGCCCGGCAATGGCCGGGCCGCTGGTCGACCTCAGCGGCGACGTCGCACAAAGGGTCATACAAGTCCTCGAGCAACAGATCAACCCCAGCATTGCGGTCCACGGTGGTCGGGCTGACCTGGTTGCGGTGGAAGGTGACACCGCCTATCTCCGCCTGAGCGGTGGATGCGCGGGCTGTGGCATGGCGACGGTGACCTTGAGCCAAGGGATTGAAGTGGCTCTTTGCGAGTCGGTCCCGGAGAT
>PMTL01000221.1 GCA_003168075.1 Acidimicrobiaceae bacterium | reverse complement strand
AGACAATTTCCTTGAACTCGTGAGGCCACATCGAGAGGAACCCTCGGACAAGTCCACTTAGGCTGAACATATGGCGGGGCAGCTGTGCTTGAGAGATTTCTTTGAACAACCAGTCGACGTTGTCGCTCGCGAACTGATCGGAGCGTGCGCGCGGGTACGGTTTCAGGCGGGATCCTTTGATGCACGAATCGTCGAGACCGAGGCCTACGGAGGATTCGATGATCCGGCGTCGCACGCGTTTCGCGGGCCGACCCCTCGTAGCGCCATCATGTTTGGGCCCGCCGGCTATCTCTACGTGTACCGGAGTTACGGCATTCATTGGTGCATGAACGTCGTGACCCAAGACGAGGGATCGGCCAGCGCAGTTCTCCTTCGAGGTGCTCAGATCCGCAATTGCGCCGATGGCGACGACAGTTCGGTCGAACCCGAGGTATTAGCCCGCGGCCCGGGAAATCTCACGCGTGCTCTGGGAATCACGGGTGCGGACAACGGGGTCGATTGTTGCCACGCTAACGCCCGGATTTCATTCTGGCGCTCGCTTGACCCGCCCGAAGTCCACGTGAATCGTTCGACGCGCGTGGGCGTCTCGCGAGCCCAAGATCGAGAATCACGATACTTTCTCGCCGAGACGTAATGTCGTTCGAACACCGACCCGACCCGCGGGTGTCGCTGATGAAGACGCAATACCGTTGCGAAGCGGCGACAACCGTCCTTGCCCTGCACTTCGGATTGAGATGTCGTCGTTCGCGTCGACAAACACGCGACGTCACCGCGGCAGGCAAATCGACCGGCGAGGCACGCGAGAATTATGACGTCGGCGAGACCCACAGCACTACCTAGGCCGCCAATTGGGCCTCCTCGTTCGCACGACGAGTTCTGAACGTCGAGCGACGCCGTCATCTTGGAACCGACTCAGTCAGCCGAAAACTCCGCACCATTCAAAGTGCCTCAACGAATATGCGAAGTTCGCAGGCGTCCTCGGCGTCGCACCACGTGAACGATGACGTACACGAGGAGCGCCAGAACTGATATCGCGTGCCACTTTTGGAGGATGTTCGGTCCGGGAATCGGTAGGAAGATCGTGTGACCGACGATGAAGTCCGCGACGCCCGAGACCATCGCATTCAACGTGAGAATCCACAAAATCGTGTCCGATACTGCCTGACGCAACCGATGACCCGTCGAACTCTGGCGATCGAAAAACCGAGAGATCAGTCGTCTCACTGTGTGACGGCGCTGTGTCAGATGCACGATCACGAGCGCCAAGACCAGCAGCCCAATAATGGAATGATCGGTGCTCCCAGAGTGACCTAAATACTTGCGGGAGAGAAAGATCGGCGAGACCACTGCAGCAAGGAAACCAAGAATCAACGCGAGGTGGACCAGCCCGCGATTCCGGGCGATTGCGTCGCCGCGCGAGCCGGGATGAGTTCGATTTGTCAATGTCCACCATCTTCATCTTGCGTTGCGTCGAATCACTGAATCACTTGACCTGAGAGACCCTTGGGTTCTCGCCATGCGGCGATCCAGCCGACCATCGCCGCTACCAACGGCATTGCCACAAGAATCGTCAACAAGTTCGCCACGGGAACTGACGCCAGCGAACCAATTCCGTCCAAGGCGTTCGTGCGACTAAAGCCAATCATCGCGATGTAGGCCGCCGCGGTACCGACTACGGCACCGACGAGGGCGAGCGCGCCCGCGGTCGCCGCCGTCAAGTTACGGCGAGTACGGCTGCTCGCTCCGGTGGCCGCCAGGATTCGAAGATCTCCGGCTGTTTCACTTCGGATGAGACCGATCGTCATGGCAAGTATTCCCAATGCGAGCAGTATGCCGACCAACGTGGCCCAGTCGACGATGGTGGCCGACGTGGGAATGCTCGATTTGCTCTCGATGGACAATCCCGCCTCCGCCGCGGTGGCGCGGGCACCCGTGAGCTGAGCCGCGCTGAACGGCTTCGTGGTCTCCACCAGCCAACCCGACGTGATGGGTGTGAGTCCCAAGCGATGGACCGCGTATTCAGTGATAACAGTATTGGGCGCAGACGTACCTGCGGGCAGCGCGCTGATCTCTTGCGTGGAAGGATTCGCGAGGCAGTCGCTCGTGGGACAAGGCCACGCCGCCGTGTTGGAGCTATCTGGCCCTCCCTTGCCCACGCCGGCAAAGTAATTGCCGTAGACAACCTGCATATTGGTGAGTGAGGAGAAGCCTGGTCGCATCGTGAGAACGTCGGCGGTCGGTTCAACGGTCGCCGCCTTGATCCCGAATGCCGCCAGGAGTTGGGGCGTCGCCACGTACAACGGACCAGAGAAGCTACGGCCGGGCGCGGCGTGTTGGAGTGTCGCGCTCGTGGTCTCCAGCGTGACCATCTGTCGCGACCCGAGGTCAGTGGCGATCGCGCGCGCGCTCTTTTCCAGTGCCGGTGCTGAGGTGCTCGCAGCGCCGCCGGCACTCACGTTGCCTGGGCCACGCGGACCGTATGGACCGTATGACGTATAAATAACCAGCTGCGTTGACGAGACATTGGGGCCGGCGTAGTCGAGTACGTTGCCGTAGCGCGCGGCCGACGCGATGATGACGACCATGGCGATGAGCACACCAACGCTGATCGCGCCAAGGGCAGAACCCGATCGCGCCCGATAACGAGCAAGGTCGCGCATCGCCATGCGAATCGCGAGTGGCGCGCGACGAGAGAATCGATCGAGCACGGTGAGGAGGAAGGGCGACAGTAGGACGACCGAGACAGTCAAGGCGACGAGAGCGAGAGCAGCCTCTCCCACGCCGCCACCATTGCCTGCGCTCGCACCGGCGGCGCCAAGGAGAAAGAACGCGACGACGGCCAGAACGATTCCAGGGACCGCGGAACGATGTAGTGGCTTTGGCGTTGCCGGGCGACCGGCGAGGGCCGACACTATTGAGATTCGCTTCATGGCACGAGCCGGCCTCGACGAGGCAAAGAACGCGGCCGCGACGGCGAGAACGACGGCCACGATGATGACAATCCACGGCAACTGAAACACGCCGACGACGTGATGGGCGTTCGATTCCAAGATGGGGCGATAGGCCAACCACGCCGCGAAGCCCACGATAAAGCCCACCACCGCGCCGACGAGCCCCACGAATGCGCCATTCGCGCGGACCACCCATGCGATGTGCTCATCAGTGGCGCCCAGCGCGCCGAGCATCCCGATTGATCGAAGTCGGCGTTGGGCTATCACGGTGAACCCCGCGATGGCGACGAGCGCAATCAACAACATGGCCATCGTGACGAGCACGATCGAGATGGTCTCGGGGTTCAACACGTTGCCTTGGGCCACCGACGCCGGCGTGATGACGTTCGAGCCGAGTGAAGACTTGCCGCCATTGCGCGCGTCGAAGAGGACCGTCACCTGAGTGGGCGACGTCACCTGCCCGGGCATCACCAGGGAGAACTCATCCAAAAAGTTCTTCGGATTCTGGACAATGCCAACGACCTTGCGCGTCACTCCCCCCTCGCGCCAGTCACTCCCCACTTTTAGATTGAAGTCCGAAGCGACGCCTGAGGTGACCGCCGCCTCGCTGGCCTTCGTCGGAAAATGTCCCGACACCAGCGACAGCAGGGGCTTTCCGTAAGGGCCGTTGGGATTTTGTGCGCGAACATCGAATGTGTCAATGGACCCCGGCACAGTGACCGTTTCGTTGTCGATGACGTCGACCGCACCAAAGCGTTGGTGCCACGACGCGATCATCGCCGTCGTCGAGGCGCTGTTGCCCGAAAACGTTGCCAGATCCTGGGCGTTGCCGAATCCAACGTACGGCGACAGTGGCGTGTTCGTCGAGACCCCAACGCCAACGGTGGTGACCGCAACGGCCACCGTAATGAGCCCCAGCACCAGTAATTGCTGTCGCCATTCACGTCGTAGAAGTCTCCACGCCCATCGCGTCACGGCGCGCCGCGCGGGAATGCCTCCGTCGGAGGGACGTCGCGCGACTTGGTCTGAGTCTTGAGTCACGATTCTGGCGGGTTCGCTGCGTCGTGATCGACTAGTTCTTCGGGACGCTGAGGGGGCATCGTCTCATCGACGGCCTTTCCGTCGCGCAGAAACACCACCCGATCCGCCCATGAGGCGAGTTTTGCGTCGTGGGT
>PMTL01000146.1:10542-10768 GCA_003168075.1 Acidimicrobiaceae bacterium | reverse complement strand
GGCTCGACTACAAGATGTTCGACGAGTTGACCGACGAGGTCGGCCCGCAGCCTTTCCTCGGGACTCAAATGGTCGATGTTTTTTTAGCCGTTGAAGTAGTGTCCTTCGGCGAGGTCGTCAATGAGTCCCGGTTGTACTGGCTGCCACCCGAGGAGCTTCTGGGTCAACGCGCTCGAGGCCGGGCTGTCGGCCGCGAGAAAGGGGGCGAGCCACGCGAAATGCTGGC
>PMTL01000146.1:10288-10533 GCA_003168075.1 Acidimicrobiaceae bacterium | reverse complement strand
CCGTCGCCGATGTAGCCAGAGACGCCCTTGTCGCGGGCGATGGCCACCAAGGTCGCGACGAAGCCGTGATCGCCGTCGCCGTGATTTGTTGGGGGAAGCCGCATGACTGACGAGCACACACCGCGCGAAGCGAGGTCCAGCGTAAATTCAGCCGTCGCCCGTCGAGCGAAAGGTCCTTCGCCGAAAGCGGCCAGCGATGTATCGTCGCCGTGTCCATCGAGCTCGGTCGCCACCCGACCTGGTGA
>PMTL01000146.1:0-10267 GCA_003168075.1 Acidimicrobiaceae bacterium | reverse complement strand
TAGCGACACGGTGCAGGATTTTGAGGTCGTCGAGCGTGCCTCGATGAACCTCTACTCCGGCGCCAACTAGGGCAATGGCCGAGTCTTCCGAACGAGCGAGACCGATTACTTGATGACCAGCCTCGATGAGTTCAGGAACAACGGCGGAGCCAATCCAACCGGATGCACCGGTGACAAAAACGCGCATAAAACACCTCCAAGTAGTTGCCCTATTCGCCAATAAATTTGAATGAAGAGGGAGCGATGTCATTCGCTGACATCAGAGTAGCACACCATGTCACTCACTGCCATCATGTACGATCGAGTTATGAGTCGATGGGAGCCAAACGCCCGCGGCCGCCTGATGCACGCGGCTCTTGAGCTCTATGTCTCGCGCGGGTTTGAGCAAACGACGGTGGCAGAGATTGCCAAGTTGGCGGGACTGACGGAGCGAACGTTTTTTCGTTACTTTGCTGACAAGCGTGAGGTGTTGTTCTGGGGAGCGGGTGAGTTACAGGAGCTCCTCGTGAGTACCGTGGCCGGTGCCCCTGACTCGGATGCGCCGATCACCGTGATTGGTGCGGCTATCGAGGCAGCCGGGGTGGTCTTTGAGGAGCGTCGCGAAGGCGCCGTCTTGCGTCAGAGCGTCATCGCCGCGAACGCCGAACTTCAAGAACGCGAGCTGATCAAGCTCGCGGCACTCGCCTCAGCAATGGCTGACGCGTTGCGACAACGCGGCGTCAAAGACCCCGGTGCGAGCCTAAGCGCTGAAGCGGGAATCGCTGTTCTGAAGATTGCCTTCGAGCGCTGGATCAATGAGGCGAGCCCGCAAGATCTACCGCAACTTATCCGTGAGTTATTCGATGAACTCAAGGTCGTGACCGGCGCGATTTGATCGTCGCGGGTTTGTGCTTCCGATCCCGCGCCGGGCGGTGGGGGAGAGTGCGGCGAGTAATCCGAGCGACTGGAGCCCTGTGCGGCTATCGCCGGTCCATCCCCGAGAACCACTTCGAGGATGCACTCGAACTCCACTTGACTTGAGGTCGAGGGCAGTCAAGGAGTGGCCACGTTGCCCGCGAGTGTCCAACCGACAAGGGCGTTGGCGTGACCGTGCCCCATCTCATACTCAGACTTGAGATAGCCGACGATTGCCATGTGCTTGTCGAGACCACTATCGACGATGATCTTCTGCCATTGGGCAATCGAGCGACCGTACTTCTTGTCAATTGAAGGAAAGTGCGACGCAGGCCCTTGCTTCGGCCATGGTGCAGACTGTTTCAACCACTTTTGAGTTCTCCTGCTCTCGTGCTACAAAATGTAGCCAATCGGGTCTCAACTCGGCAATACCAGATGCTTCTTGACACCGATCATTCGACTCGACACGGTTCTCGATGGGTCCGTCTCAGATCGGTGCCTAGTGGTCACGGAGTGGAGTCGCGGTATCGAGGGTCGGGCCAGCGCGATATCCGTGACTGACGTAGTGAGCAATAGCCACTTCGGGGCAGTTGCGACGAGCGTTCCTCGACTGAGGGGCGAACGGTCGGGTATGGTCGTCGGCATGACGCCGCAGGAGATCGCCGACCTCGTGCACTTGCGCCAGGCGCGCGACTTTATCGACCGCGATTACGCTTTACCCCTCGATGTCCCGGCCATGGCGCGTGCCGCGCTCATGTCGCCCGCGCACTTTTCGCGGAAGTTCCGGGCGGCGTACGGTGAGACTCCCTACTCTTATCTCATGACACGACGCATCGAGCGCGCGATGGCACTCCTTCGTCAAGGGAGGTCCGTCACCGAGACGTGCGTCACAGTCGGTTGCACTTCTCTCGGTTCGTTCAGCTCGCGCTTCAGCGAGATCGTCGGCGTGACGCCGTCGAAGTACCGCGAGCGCGATCACTTTGACCTCGAGGTCGTTCCGTCGTGCGTGAGCATGTTCGCGACTCGTCCGCGACGTACCACGGTCACGGGCTGAACGCTGTCGACGGGCTACTACGCTTCGACAACGAATGGGGCTGTCTCGGCGAACCGGAGGACGGACCCGCCCCAGCAACAAGCAGAATCGGAGAAGCAGACGACGGGTCGGTGCTCCTATGATCATCGCATGCCAGTCTTCGTCTCCGCAATGTTCATCCCCGTGCACGACCCCGACGCGGCGCTGGGCTTTTACCGCGACGCGCTCGGCCTCGAGGTCCGCGCCGACGTCGCGTCCGAGGGCTTCCGCTGGGTCACTGTTGGCGCCCCCGGCCAGAACGTCGACATCGTTTTGTCCCAGCCGCACGGCGGTCGTTCGCAGGCCGAAGGTGACGCCCTCTTGTCACTCGTGGTCCAGGGTTCGATGCAGGCTGCGATCTTTCGCTCCGACGATCTCGACGCGACTTTTGAGAAGGTTCGAGAGTCGGGCGCCGAGGTGCTCCAGGAGCCGGCGTTGCAACCCTGGGGAGTGCGCGACTGCGCGTTCCGCGACCCCTCTGGCAACCTCGTCCGCATCCAAGAGCAGCGCTGAGTCGTCTGGCGATCGCGGTCATGATCTGCACAGACGGCGCCATGAGACGCTGAGTGGGGACCGCTCATTCGGTACGAATCGTCCTCATCGAGGAACCATCACTACGAAAGGAAGCGAGACTGATGAAGACAATGACGTGTAAACAATTGGGAGGTCCCTGTGATTTCGCGCTCCATGGAAATACCGCAGATGAGGTTATCAAGACGCAAGATAGCCACCTAAAGGAAATGGTCGCAAGTGGTGATGAAACGCACCAAAGTGCCTTGAAGGACATGAAGGGCAGGTGGAAGAAACCTGTCTCGGGATTGGCGTGGTATAGGAAAACTAAGCGCGATTTTGCTGCGCTTCTCGACGATTAATCGTTCTTCAAGGCCTATCATCGACAGACCTTGATCAAGATATTCTCGCCGGGATTCACCGATTGCGGGATTGTGAATCGGTCACCTGGGTCGATACAGGATCCACGACGTTGATTTGTTACCGGAACTCACGGAGAATGTTTGACTTCGCGGTTGAGCTCTAAGTTTTGGACCTGTTCAAGGTCACGGCGGTGCGAACGAGAGTCTTGAACGCCTTCACGTCTATCTTCTCGCCTTCGTGGAAGTCAATAGCACGCCTCGTGTTCCCGTCAAGACTGGAGTTAAAGAGGCCCGAAGGATCCTTCAGAGTCGCACCTTTGGCGAAGGTCATCTTCACGACGTTCTTGTACGTCTCGCCGGTGCAAATCATTCCGTCGTGGTACCACACCGGAACCCCTCGCCACTTCCACTCCTCGACAACTTCAGGATCAGCTTCCTTGACTAAGGTGCGGAGCCGACTGAGCATTTCGCCCCGCCAGTCGCCTAGTTCTTTGATTCTCGCGTCAATCAACTGAGAAGGAGACTTGCTTTTTGGTGATGCGCTCTTCTCCATGCCCGTGTCTCTTCCTTCGTCAGGAGGCTGTGATAAATAAGGATCACCCTCAACGTGACGATTCTACCTAGTACTGCTGATATCCCTCGGCCATTTCGTGCCGCATGAACACACCTCCGACTTGGTCTGTCGCGGCCTGCTGCTGGCTCGACAGGCTGACCGCTGATGTCCCGGTGATATCGGGGCCCAGTGCCAGTCATGCGACGGAGGTCCAGAATCGCACGATGAGTCCGGAATCCTCGTCACTCCCTATTGGAATGGCCTGGGTGAACTTTTCCTGGGTGGAGTTCGACCTGCTTTGTCGCACCTCTCACCTTCGAGGACGCGCCCCCAAGGCGCGACGTACCCGTCAATCCTGTGCGAAAAAGGCACCGATTGCTGGCTTATGGACGAACAAAGGACTGCAGAACGCCACTTTGGCCAACAAAGGGGGCTCTCAACGGCGACGACTAAGGTCTCTGGTAGCGAGCAAACCAAACACGTTGGTCTGCCGCGGTGAGAATTGAGTATTCGTGGCACAAGGAACAGTGAAGTTTTTCAATGCGGAAAAGGGATTCGGCTTTATCTCGCGTGAGCAAGGTGATGACGTCTTCGTACATTTCTCAAACATTCAGAGCGAAGGCTACAAGAGCCTCGAAGAGGGCCAGCGCGTCGAGTTCGACGTTGCGCCCGGCAAGAAGGGCGAGGAAGCGCAGAACGTTCGCGCGATCTGACAGCATTTGGCACGCTGAAGAGCCGGGTGTGTCCCATGGCAGCGCCGGTTCATCCGGCAATGCTCAGTGAAAAATCGTTCGAGATTGCCGCTCGACGTGATTTGCACGTCCGTCGAGAGTAGTGCTTCGCCGAGGTGCGCCTTGATGTTCCACTAGTTCACGCAGGTTCTTCGCTTCCCCGCGCTCCCCAGCGCACGAATCGCGGTTGGAGCTTCAATGTATATCGCCTGGTTTCACGCCCGTACCGCCCCGTGCGTTGCTCTCATACGCGCCGAGAGCGAACCGCAGTACGTTGATGGCCTCGTCAATGTTCCACTGCAGAGACCCCTCGCCAGTGCGCAGCCACCCCAACCAGTGTCGGCCGGACTCGCGAAAGCTGCTGGCCCAGTCGTCATTGAGCGCGTGATAGGCGCGCATCTCGCCGTCGAGGTAGACCTCGAGGCTCGGTTGTTGGATGCCTCGACCAGTGCAACGATTTACGCGGGCGAAGCCCCGCCGACCGGTCACCTCCCAACGTTCGTCGTTCGTGTAATAGTCCGACCGTAGATACATGTCCACCGCGAGCGTGATATCCCACACACCACGAATACCGTTCTCGTGTTCCCAGACGACGGTAGTCGGCGCGTCAATCTCAATCCCAGGAATGATCTCGGTTGTCCCGATCCATGCGCGAACTTCACGCACCGGACCAAAGAGCCACAGCGCGGTTGAGAGCTTGTGCCAGCCGTCATCGAAAAACAAGGCGCCGCGTCCTCGTCGGGTCTGCTCGAACTGACGCTCGTAGGTTTCGCCCGGCACATCCCAACCCCCGCGTCCGCTCGCGACCATTTTCAGGTGGTAGCCACTGACCTCGCCGAGTTGGCCGGAATCGACGATCTCCTTGAGTCGCTCAAGGGGTTCGTAGAAAAGGTAGTTTTCCATCACACGTAACTGGCGGCCGCTCGAATTGACGTTCGCGCGCATGCGTTCGGCGCTCGCGAGATCGTTGGTGACCGGTTTTTGCAGGTTGACGTGCCAACCAGCGTCGAGACACTGGACTGCGCCTTCTTCGTGAAGGGCAATCGGTAGAAGAACCTCGACCGCATCGACCTCAACGCCGCTGGCCACCATCTCGTCGATGGTCGCGAAGGTGAGTGCCGAGGGCCAATCTCGTTGGCACCGCACGCGGCGTGCGGGGTTCGCGTCGACGAGGGCTACGACGTCGACTCCGTCATTGTCGACGTAGGCCAACCTGTTGAGGTCGTAAATCCGTCCTAGACCGATGATGCCGGCGCGAATAGGGCGATCGAGGGGAATGAAGGCCATCGGGTCCTTACTTTCGGTCATTCCAAATAGTAGTGATGGCGTCGCGGCGAGGGAGCGTCAGCGCTGTGTGGTGGAGGTCACGGCCTTGACACGTGCGCGACGCCAACGCGCGTAGCGTCCGCGACCGCGCAACAGGTGCGCGTCAGGCGCACCGTCGTGTACCCGGTTCACGAGTGAGGAGGTGGCGAGGCCCAGAGCGCCCAGCACCATGAGTGCGAGCGCGAGGATCTCGAACGTCACTCCGAGGAGCCCTCCTCGTAGATGTTCACCGAAGAGTACGCGACCAATGGCCAGCGACACCAACGGGTTTAAGAGAATCAAAGTGGACTGCGAGGCCGCGAAGGGGCCGACCTGAAATGCGCTCTGCATGATAACGAAGGATGTCAGTCCGATCACGCATAATGCGTACAGCTGCCACGAACTAAAAAGCGGTCCCCACCCGGCGACCAGAACGTTAGTCATCGATTTGGTGATCGCCGCGAGGAGTGCGAAACCGACCGACGCACTCGCGCCCAACGACAGCGCCCGCCACCAGGTCGGACCGCGAAGGCCCAGGGTGAGGAAAAGCACGACGATTGCGACAACGACTGCGCCGACTCCGAGCCAGCGCGCGTCGCCCGGCACGAGGTTCCCCGCCGAGGGTGAGGCGATTGCCAAAAACGCGCCAAGACCGACCGCAGTGGCCAGTGCCGCCGCCAGGTCACGCGCGCGTAGTGCGGTGGCGTACCAGAGCCACAAGAGCGTGACCAACATGACGAGCTCACCGACCATGATTGGCTGGACCTCGTTAAGTGATCCTAGATGCAACGCGACACTCTGGGCACCGTAGCCCAGGGCCATAATGACAAATCCGAGGATCCAGACTCGACGCCGGACCATGTGACGCACCAACCCCAACGACGGACCGTGAGACTCGGGTGCGTCTTCGACACCCAGGCGTTGGCAGATGCTCGCCACTGCGTTGGCGAACGCCGCCACCAGTGCTAGGAAAATGACCACCACCCGAGCCTAGAAGGCGCGAACGTGTCCGCACTTGCAGCGCGTCGAGCTTCGTGGCGCGCCCTAGATTGGGCTCAGCGATGAAAGGAGGACGGTGAGCTTCGACCTTGCAGAGTTACTTGAGCGACGTCACGGCGAGAACTTCCAGTTGCACGAGCGCTACCTCAACCCCCAACTGGCCAAGGTCGTCAAGACCCTCGGCTTTGATCGTTTCTACGTACGTGGCGAGGGCTGCTATCTCTTCGACGACGATGGGCGACGGTACCTCGACATGCTGAGCGGTTTCGGGGTCTTCGCCCTGGGACGAGCTCATCCAGTGATCAAGGACGCCCTGCACCAGGCCATCGACGCCGACCTACCCAACATGATTCAAATGGACTGTGCGCTGTTGCCAGGATTGCTGGGTGAGCAGCTGGTCGCGCGAAGCCACGCGGGCATTGAGCGAGCAGTCTTTGGCAATTCCGGTGCCGAGGCAGTGGAGGCAGCCATAAAATTCGCGCGTGCGAGTACCAAGCGAGAGCGAATCCTCTACGCCTCGCACGCCTTTCACGGACTCACGACTGGAGCGTTGGCGCTCAATGGTTCGGCGGAGTTCCGCAAGGGCTTTGGTGCGCTTCTCCCCAGTACCACCGAGGTTCCTTTCGGCGACCTCGACGCACTGCGTCGAGAACTGCGCCGAGGTGACGTGGCGGCCCTGATCGTCGAACCTATCCAGGGCAAGGGGGTCTACGAGCTCGAAGTCGAGCGCTGGCGCGAGATCGAGGCGGCCGTCCACGACGCCGGAGCACTCTTGGTCTGCGACGAAGTCCAGACCGGACTCGGTCGCACCGGCGCGTTCTACGCCTTCGAACACTACGGCCTGACCCCGGACATCATCACGGTGTCCAAAGCGCTCTCGGGTGGTTTCGTACCCGTGGGCGCGATGTTGACCAGCGACAAGATCCTGCGCAGCGTCTACGGCTCGATGGACCAGGCCATGGTGCATTCGACCACCTTCAAGGGGAATCAACTGGCAATGGTTGCGGGACTGGCTACATTGAGCGTGTTTGACGACGAACACGTGGTCGAGCACGCGGCCGCCATGGGTCTCGTGTGGCGCGCGAAACTCGAGGCGCTGGCGGAGCGACGTGAGTTTCTCCACGAGGTTCGCGGACGTGGTCAGATGATTGGCATCGTTTTTGGAGCACCATCCTCGCTTGGGGCCCGTTTGCGTTGGCGGGCCGGCGAGGCCGCGCGTCCGGCGATGTTTTCTCAGACGCTGGTCGTGCCGCTCTTTCATCGCTACGGGATCTTGACCCAAGTGGCCGCGGACAACGTCAACATCATCAAACTTCTACCACCCCTGGTGGCCGGAGAGACCGAGATTGATTACTTCGTTGACGCCCTCGATGAGTTGCTCGGCGACGCGGAGCGCAATAGCGCCTGGCTCCGTCAGTTCGGGGTCACCATGGTGCGCGGGGCACTGAGGCGCACGCGTTCGCCCGCCTCAAGCATCCGGGCACCAATGTGAGTCACCCACTGGGACGCGGCGACCACGTGGTCGTCACTGGGGCGGCCGGTTTTATCGGTTCCGCGGTCACGAGGGCGCTGGTGCGCCGCGGTGTGGAGGTTGTGGCCCTGACCGAGCCCGGGGCCGCGACGACCAACCTCGATGGGCTCGACGTCGAACGTCGCGAGGTCGACGTGACTGACGAGCGCCAACTGAACGGAGTGTTCGACCAAGCGCGCTACTGCTTTCACTTGGCGGCTAAGTTCGGCTTTTGGGCGAAGGACCCGTCAAGCTTCTACGCCGTCAATGTTTACGGGACACGCCACGTTGTGCGCGCCGCCGCGCAGGCGGGGGTCGAACGTATCGTCTATACCTCGACCGTCGCGACTTTGGGATTGTGGACGACCGAAGCGGGGCGCCCCGCGACTGAGGACGATGTGGCCGATCTCTCGCACTTGTACGGGAACTACAAGCAGACGAAGTATGTCGCCGAGCACGAAGTGTTGCGACTCGCCGCCCAAGGAGCGCCAGTCGTCTTGGTACTGCCGACCATGCCCCACGGCCCTTTTGACCACCGACCAACGCCGTCGGGCAAAGTTGTACTCGACTACCTGAACGGGCGAATGCCGGGGTACGTGGACACCGCGATGAACGTCGCACACGTCGACGACCTCGCCGAGGGCCACCTTGGCGCATTGGAGCACGGTCGACAGGGCCGCAGCTATATCTGTGGCGGCGAGAACCTGACGATGGCTCAATTCCTCGCGGTGCTCGCCGACGTCACGGGCTTGCCGGGCGCGCAGCGCCGCTTCCCCTCGGCGCTGCCGATGGTCGCGGGACTCGTCTCGCAATTCGTCGAGGGGCGAGTGTTGCGCCGCGAGCCACATGTTCCCCTCGAAGCCGCTCAGATGGCTACGACGACGATGACCTTCGACGATTCACGTGCGCGCGACGAACTTGGTTACACTTCGCGTCCTGCGGCCGAGGCACTGTACGACTCGGCGCGCTGGTTCGTCGAGCGAGGTTACGTCAGTCCCCCCCGCGCGGCGCTCGTTCGCTGGAACCCACCCGGCGAGTGAGACGCTCGAAGGTCCCGTCGCGACCTGAAAGTTCATGATTGGCGCCGTCGGTCACGTCATTGGTCACTTGTGATCAAGATCACGAGTTCGAGTACCTCAAGAGTCGGATCGATTCGACAAACAAAAGGACCACTCACGGCACCTGGGTGTGTCTCTGTGACGGTGGAGTTGCTCTCCTCTTCGGCTACCCACTCGTGGAGTTTGTCGGGCCCGCGTGATGCTTGCGAGATCTACCGGAACTCTGAACGGAGAACCCTGATTTGATCAGAGCCGACACCTCCTTCGCGGGAACTGCTGGCGAGAAGAGAAAACCCTGACCAAGTTCGCAGCGCAACTCCCGTAACCGGTTGAATTGACCGGACGTCTCGATCCCTTCGGCGAGCATCGTCATGTCGAGTTTGTTGCCCAATGAAACAATGGCTTCCAAGAGAGCGTCGTTGTAGGCGCTGTCGGTGTGCGGGCTGACAAAGTACTGGTCAATCTTGATGATCCGCGGGCGAAGCCGTACGAGGTAGGAGAGAGACGAATAGCCGGTGCCGAAGTCGTCCAGCGCAATTGCTACATGAAGATCTTTGAGTTGGTCGACGATACTCATCGTCTCAGCGGTGTCAAAGAGCGTCACACTCTCGGTGATCTCTATGATGAGACGCTCGGGCGCAAGCGAGTTCCCTCGAAGGATGCATTCAACCATCGCCGAGAGACCGGGATCTTGAAATTGGCGCGCGGACAGATTCACGGTCACGAAGGGCCGATCAGCCCCTCGCCGAGCGGGTCTCCACGTCGTCGCGGCCGCGACGGCTTCATTGAGTGCGAACGCACCAAGTTCCAGGATGAGATCACTCTGTTCGGCGAGGGGAATGAACACGTTCGGCGGTACCCAGCCTCGTTGAGGATGCTGCCATCGCATGAGCGCTTCAAAACCGACGATCTCCGTTGACGCCAGATCGACGACAGGTTGATAGTGCATGGCGAGTTGCTCAGTTTGCAGCGCGTGGCGTAATTCTTGAACCAAGGTGAATCGCCCGATGACATCTTGATGCATTCGAGGCGTAAAGACCATGAATCGTCCCTTGCCACCATGCTTCGCTTCGTAGAGTCCGACGTCGGCGTTCTGGATCAAATCGTTAGGATTATCGCTCGTCGCGTCCCACAGTGCGATACCGACGCTCGCGTGTTGACCGAAGTGCATCTCATTAAATGAGAACGGTTCGTTGAGCGCGTCGAGGAGGCGAAGAGCCACGTCCTCAGCTTCGGAGGCTGAGCCGAGTCCCTCGGCCAAGTAGAGAAACTC
>PMTL01000155.1 GCA_003168075.1 Acidimicrobiaceae bacterium | reverse complement strand
CTCGACGCCCGCTTTCTCTAGATCGTCGAGCCAGGTGGCGAGGTCCGCTCGGGGCGGCCCCGCCCAGGTCAGCGGTCCGGCGGCGTGATGGGTCCGCACTTTGTCCAGGTCCGCGTCCCAGAGATTCAGCGTCACTCCGAGACGGCGTGCGAGCTCATTGGTGGGTTCAGCCCCCGCCCCGATCCAGACGGTCATCTCGTCCCGGAGAGCGACGGCGACCTCCTCGACCAATGCGCGACGATCGTCAGCACTGGCGAAGGTGAGACCGTAGCCCTCGAGCTCGTCGCGCGACTTGGTATCGCCGGTACCCACAGCGCAGATCACGCGACGCGGCGCCAGCGCCGCGAGGGTGCGGAATTGACCGACCAAGTGCGCAGTCCCCACCATCCCCACTCGCGCCACGAGTGGACCCACGAAGAGCGAGGGGCAGCGCTGCGCCACGGCGGCGAGCACCGGGAATGGTGCGAGCGAGGGTCGCGTGGGCGAACCCATGGGCCAGAGGTGGTCATAGGCGAAGACGCCGTCAATCCCGAGATCCTGGCAACGCCGCGCGGCGTCGAGCGCGGCGTTGGCGTTGTCGCGAAACGTGGGCAGTATGACGCCGAGATTCACGGTTGGCGGTCAAAGGCGACCTTGGCGGCTCCGAGGGCGCCGGCGTGCACCGTTAAGTCCGACGTCACCACGACGATCGGCGGCCGCCTGTCGTAGCCGAAGGTGAAATCCACCAAGTGCTCACGAGCGCTCGGCAGCAACAGGTCCGCAACCACCGACAGACCGCCGCCAATGACGAAGTGCCCGGTGTCAAGAATCGCGACGAGATTCGCTAGTCCGCGAGCGAGCCACCACGCCACGTCATTCATCAACGTCAACGCTTCAACGAGTCCTTCGTTGGCGGCGCGCGTAACGTCCTCACCGCGAACATTCTGGGCGCCGCCGCATAGTTCGACGAGTTGCGGCAAACGCCCCTCGGCCGCCCACTCAAAAGTGAGCCGGGCGAGTCCCCCGCCCGAGGCGTATCTCTCCCAGCAGCCGTAGCCACCGCATCCGCACAAAGCCCCCCGAGCTTCGACCGCCATGTGTCCGATCTCGCCACCGAACCCGCTCTGACCGCGCACGAGTTCACCGTCGGCGATGATGCCGCCGCCGATTCCAGTACCCAATGTCACCATGACGAAGTTCTCCACACCACGGCCAGCACCCCAGGCGTATTCGCCCAGCGCGGCGCAGTTGCCGTCGTTCTCCATAAAGACGAGTTCACTCCCCAGTAATTCCTTCAGCAACTCCGGGAACGAAGCTCCCGACACGGTCTGCAGGTTCGGGGCGAAAGCGAGACGCCCGTCGCGTCGGACCATGCCCGGCATGCCGATGCCAATGGGCAATGTCGCTAGGTCAAGTTCGTGACGCTGGGCGAACGTGGCGACCTGCTCGGACAACACCTTTCCCGTCGCCGCTCCGGCACCGCCCTGGGCGTCGTGGGGCGTCGATGATTTGAGTTCATCGAGGATCACTCCCTCTCGATTGACCAGGACCCCCAAGGTTTTGGTGCCGCCGACGTCGAGACCGATCGCGACGTCGCTCACGCGAGTTCCTCGACACGATTCTTCAGTTCGCGCAGGGCGTGACGCTGAATGCGGTACGCCGCGCGCGACTGGATGAACTGAGGGATCGGAACCGCCAGGTCGACCTCGAGGTCGTAGGTCACCGCCGTCTGATCGTCGAGATCGTCCACGGGACCAAAGAAGTAGCAGCCGTTGAGCATCTCGGTGACGTCGCCGGAGGTCTGGTGCCAACTCAAGGATTCCGGCGCGTGGCTGTAGTCGTAGCGCAGCGAGTATTTCGTCGAACGGCCGAAGGCCGCGGCGCGAAACGCCACTTCGAGGGCGCGACCGTCGGCGTCACGTTCGACGACGTCGATGCTCTTGAGGTCGGTGACCCATTCGCCGTATCGGGCGAAATCAACGACGACGGAATAAACCGCGGACGGCGCGGCTGCTACGACTATCGACTGCGTCGCACGCTGAGCCACGACACCTCCTCGCTCACTACTTTAGACGGACAGGTGCGCAACTCCGTGGTCGAAGGTCGCCAACCCCGACGCCAGACGATTCGCCAGCACCCGCCAGTCAAACTGTTCGACGGCCATCGCTCGGGCATTGAGGGCGAACTGCTCGCGCAGTTCCGCGTCGTCGAGGAGTCGCGCCATCGCCTCAGCTAGCTCGCCGTCGCGGCGAGGTTCGTCGACCACCAGGCCCGTGGATTCGTGGCGCACCGCCTCGTGACTGCCGCCCGAGCGGCCCGCCACCTGGGCCACCCCCGACGCGGCGGCCTCTAAGAAGACAATGCCAAACCCCTCCTGCTCGAGCCCCGCCCACCGACTGCGACACGCCATCACCATCAGGTCGCTGGCCCCGAGCCAGGGGGACAAGTCATCGTCGGCCACTCGACCGAGGAAGACCACGGGGGCGCCGAGTTTCGTCGCCAGACGCTCCAAGCGGTCACGGTCTCGGCCAACACCGCCAATGGCGACTTGTAACTCAGGAAAACGTGTCGCCAGAGTGGTGCTGGCGCGAATGAGCGTGTCCATCCCCTTGCGCGGAACGAGGCGCGAATACGAACTGACCAGTAGCGCTGTTGGCGACAGGCCCAGTCGCTCACGTACTTCGCTTCGCCGGTCTGGATCGAGCGGAGCGAAGCGTTCGGTGTCAACCCCGGGCGGAATATGCAGAGCCCTGGGCATCCATTCGGCGGCGTTGCGCCGGGCCTCAGCTTCGGGGTAACTGCCCGCGCAGACGGCTACCTGCGCGTGGCGCAACACGTAGCGCAGGCTCGAAGCCACCAGCGGGAGTCGACCCGGGATCGCCGCTTCGGCGCCGTGCAGTACGACGCCGTAGGGGCGTGACAGGCGAGGTCCCAGCAGGCCCAGGGGCCACGCCGGATCGAGCAATACCAGATCGGGCTGATGGCGCTCGATGGCCGCTTCAATGGCCGCCAGGGTACTCGGGAGAGGCAAGAAGAGTGTCGGGGACTTCACTCGTTCAATCACCAGGTCGCTGCTCGCGTCAAAGGCGGCGGCGTCGCGGTGCGATGACGCCGTCAAGACGGCGCAGCGACCGGGTTCGAGACGGCTCCAGAGTTCGTGGAGGTAGACCTGGATACCGCCAGTCTTGGGCGGGAAATCATTGGTCACCAGGAGGTGGCGGGCCATCCTCCCACGCTAGCGGGGACGCTCAACTCTCGGGAGCCGCCCGGTGGAACTTCAGTCGAGGGATCATCCCCTGACTCGACAACAACCCCGCGACGTCGGCGAGTTCAGAACTCAGTGTCAGCTCCTCGGGCTGATCTCCCAGCACGAAGGTGACGAGGCAGTCCTCGCAGTCGGGGGTGGAACGCCGCACGCAGTCGTTGCAGCTGATGGATAATTCAATATCAGACACGATGCCCCTTTTCACTCAGAGACATTCTTTCTGAGGAGTGTCACACGAGGTACGGAGCGATCTCTTGGAGGACTTGTTCGGGTCCGAACACGACGCCCTCGGTGACGACGCGTTCGGTGGTCGGATCGACCAACACGTAGAACGGTGGCCAGCGAACGTCGAGGTCTTCTAAGAGCGACGGCGAGATCACGACTGGGTGAAGGGACGCGGCCCACCAGGGCTCACACGACGCGTGACCGGCAACTATGAGTACCGCCGCGTCGCCAAATGCGTCGCTCGGGGACTCCAGGACACTGCGACACCCCAGGCAATCCTCCTTCACGGCCACAATCAAGGTCAGGCCAGCGAACTCGCCCTTGACGGACTCCCCGGACAGGGAACGTCCGACGTAGTGACGCGGCGCGCGCCGATCACGCGCGGCGTCTACCGAACGCACGACTACTCGTCCTCGACGAGCACCTCAACACCGCGCCCGTGTCCGCACCAGCGACACGAGACCGCGTCGACGACGCGTGACACGACTTCGGGCTCCTCGATCGTCAACTCGCCACCGACGGTGTAGTGATGAAACGAACGGACCGTGGTCGTCTCAACTATGTCAAAGCGGGTCAAGTTGCCACAAGCGGTGCAGCGGTATTTATCCATACTTGTACGGTAATGGACTCGCAAGGTGAGGTGTCACTCCAGAGGGCCATGTTGGCCGTCGGGAGCCGAGTCGTTAAACCACTCATCCCACGACTGCGACGCAGACGTGGTACCTTCGCGCCGTGTGCGGTCCACCAGTCGTCGCAACGCGGCGGGGTGACGGACCGGTCCGAGCATGACGGTTCCCGAGTGGGTCTCGAGCAAGACCACCCCACGTCGACGTAGGCGCTCAACGAAAGTTTGCGTGGCGTGAGTGGCGAAGACGTCGCCGAGATTGACTTGCGTGGAGTAGCGTCCAAGGACCCCACCGTCGACCAAGACTCGCTGAGTGGTCAACGTGATCTTGTGAGAACGCCAGCGCCACGAGCGTCCAGCCACGACGAGAGCTGGCAATATTCCGACAGCGAGCAGCGCTAGAGCTTCGTAGTGATGCAGCAGCGTCCATTTCGTCGCGACCCACATCACTACTGCCTCGAGGAGAATGAGCAGGGCCGCAGGCGCGACGAGTCCCTGGGCGACGGGCGTCACGCTAATCACGAGCGCTTCGCCATTTTCGAGGCGCAAACGTCGGCTCACGCTTCCAGTCTAAAGAAGTGCGAGCCGTGAAGCGCCGACCAGTTTAGACATTGCGCATTTGGTGCGCCGTCATGTCAAAGTAGGCCAACAATTCGTCGTACTGGTCCTGTGCCAGTTCGGAGCGAACACTCCCGAGGGCGCTGGTCATCGCAATAATCCACGCGTCGCGGGCCTTTTTATCAATGTGAAAAGTCGCGTGGCGCATGCGAAGGCGAGGGTGCCCCCGTTCAGCCTGGTATGTCGACGGTCCACCCCAGTACTGGCAGAGAAAGAGCACCAAGTGGCGCTTGGAGTCGGTCAAGTCCTCAGGGTACATTGTTCGCAATAATTCGTCAGTTTCGACGACATCGTAAAATCCGTCCACCAGCCGCTCAAAAAACGGCTGACCGCCCACTTGGTCAAAAAGCGTGTCGTCCACACCGACAGCCTAAGAGCTGAGCCNNCCGTTGGTCGATTGCGCCGTGCTTCTGGCGTTGAGACGAGCAGCCCGACGGGAGTATCCCGTTGACCTGGCGCCTTGGTGCAGCGCGTCACTTCGACACGGTGACACCAGAGGGTGCGTTTGACTCGTCAGGGCATCTTGATGCCCTTGGTAAAGAGATGAGGAGAGAATGGCGAGCAGTGTTCCAGCCTTGGTGTAATCCACTCGCACGCTGGCTGGTGACGTGACGTCACCGTGTGCAACACACGTGCCTAGCGCGCCCGACACCAGGTCGCGGTCACCACTGAACCCGCACGCGGGGCAGACGTGGCGACGCTCGGCGAGATCCTTCTTGGCTCGGTGCCCGCAGAGGCAGTGACTCGACAGCGCCGTCGGGCCGGTCGCCACCTTCACGAAATTACCCCCGAGTCGCGTGGTCAGTGTGAACAGTTCAGCCGTCACCATGCCGGGTGCGAACGCGTGCAGGGATTTGCCCCAGTGCTTGGCCCAGGCCGTCAAGTTGCAATCCTCGATTAACCAGTGGATGCCGTGCGTGGCAATGAGTTGGACCGCGACGTCGTGGGCGCGAGCCTTCTTGGTGAGACTAGTGGCGCGAGCTCTCTCGCCCTGGCGTCGTCGAGTGTCTCGGTAGGTGGCGGAGAGCCGATCGCGCCGGTAGGGACGTAGGGGTTTGCCATCACTGCGGCTGAGTCGTCCTCCGCCCGGCGTCGAGTCCGTGACCATGCGCAGTCCTCGAGTCGCGCGGCGCTCGTCGCGCCTCACTTGCGCCACTGACTTCACGTATTGACTGGTGTTGGCGGCCCTCCGTGACCTCTCGACTCGGCGACTGCCTCGACGCTTCTTCGCCGCGGCGATCGCGAGTAAGTCACGTTCACTCACGTCCGCGCGCACGACGGTGCTGCGCGGGTCGTGGTGAACTGAGTCGACCGACACCACCGAGAGGTTCGAGACGTTCACGTCCACGCAAGCTGTCCGGTCAGTGGAAGCGCCATCGAGCAGGGCGGAGTTCCTCGCAGAGACGTAGACCTCAGCGAGTACCAGCATGTGCATCTCATAGCGCCACCCACCGGGTTGAGAGGAGTCCGCACGGCGTACCAAGTTGATCTTGTGCCAGAGATTGGGGTTGCCAAGAAAGTGCACCACCCGGTCCCACTGGCCTCGTCCCTGTGGCAACCGGACCGGCAGGCGCAGCGCGGGCTCATTGGACTCAGGCCCACCGGCGAAGACCATCACCAGGGGACCGACGTACTTCGACCACTTTGCCGCACTCGGAGTCGTCATCTTGTGCTGGCGCAACACCGGGGTGCCCGGTGGTAGTGCGGCAACTCGTCCCAGCGTCGGAAGCTCACCGAGGGTGCCCTGTCCGTAGGCGTCGAGGTGACCCTCCAAGGTGCCGTGCAAGCGGAAGGTCTCCCATTTGTTCTCGGTGGTGTGAGATCGAGCACGCCCACGGATGGTCGAGAACTGGTGCAGCGGTGTTATCCGTAGTGGTCCGTGACGACTACCCGACGCGTCGGACCAGAGGTGACGCACGACGTCCTCGAAGACGGCGTTAGCCATGTGACAGACCAGCGCCATTGACACGTGGGAAGTGGCCCAGCCCGAGTCCAGCGCGTGCTCTTTTGCAAGTTGCTCGAAGCACCGTCGGTTGAGTCCGAGATCGTCAGCGACGGCCTTCCAGCCGAGGGTGTCGCGATCTTCTTTTCGGGACCAATACGCACGACAGAGTCGTTGGGCGTCGCGTTGCATGGCGCGACGTAGGTTGAACATCGTGAAGTAGAGGGTCTCGAGGCGCTTTCTCGCGTGAGCATCAGAGGTGTCGAGATTGAGTACGACCGTCGCCAACGGCTGGCCCTCGGGCGTGCGCCACGCGGGCTGCTTGTTCCTGCCTCGCATTCGTGGCCTCGCGCTGTCTGTGACCGTCACTCCTATGACACTGCTACAGCGCTGTGACAATGCGTTCACGTGTGGCCGGCGACACCGCAATTGACACCGTTATGTCCATGAAACTCCGCGCCCGATAATTACGTTCCTGCGAATTCTACGAACTGGACAAGGTTGACTGGTGCACAGTTCGGTGAAGTGGTCAGTCCATTGTGGGCGCTACGCCCCGACACCGGGCGTGGTCATCCCTGGCACCTCTCGTTCGTCGACCGAGTGCTGGCAACCACGCTGTACTTGCGAACCAACTTGACCGAGCGCCAGTTGGCCGTGCTCTTTAACATCTCCCAGAAGCAGGTGGACCGGGTGCTGAACGACTTGGTGCCCAGTCTCGGTGAGCTCCTCGGGCCCGCTCGCAGGGACCACCGAGAACTCTGGATCGTTGACGGTACTTTGATCCCTACTCGTGATCACACGAAGACCGCCATGTGCAAGAACTACCGGAGGTCGGTAATCGTCCAGGTGGTGGTGCGACGACGCGATCGTCGAGTCGCGGCGATGTGTGACGCCTGGCCGCTTAATCGCAACGACTCGGTGATTTACCGGACCACGGTTGCACTAGAGGTGGCACAGCACCCAAGGCTAATCTGAGACGGTGGGTACCAGGGCGTTGAAGGTGTGACGCCCTCCCAGGAGTGGACCAGTCGGACGCATCATCAAAGACGAGGCGTGGCGAAGGTTCTGAAGACGCCGAACCACGTTTGAACACGTGCTGGCTAAGTTGAAGGTCTGGTCGGTGCAACGCGATTGCCACTGGCGAATTGATGGAATCGACCAGTCGGTCCGCGCAGTGGCCACACTACACAACTTGAGGAGCGAGATGAAGGGTCTGTCTTGAGGCCGGCGAGGTGCACAACAGTGTGGACAACGTCCGTTAGGGATTTACGACTCAACGCTTAGGCCTCGTGTTCTAGACTTGATGAAGTCTGATTGCAGACGCGCGGGTGTAGCTCAATGGTAGAGCTCCAGCCTTCCAAGCTGGCCATGCGGGTTCGATCCCCGTCACCCGCTCCAAAGGGTTTTTGTTGAAACCGAAGTGATTACACGGATTCTCACTGGGCAACTCGTGACCGTTGGATACCGCTAGTGACATTAGTTAGCGCCCACGGAGCGCCCACGGAGCGCCCACCGCTGGTGACCGGCTTAGGGGCGCCACCATTGACGAACCCAATCGCCACGCTTGTCTCGTTTGCGTGGAACGCCTTACGCGCAGCCTTGACCAACCCGGCTCTCGTCTTTAGCGATTGGTGGCCCTTCGGGCACTGCAACGCGACTATGCCCTCGGTTGGAAAAGGCACGGTAGCGACCCGGCCACTGCTCACCAATCCTTTCTTGCCCTCAGAGCCGAACGCCATCGTTTTGCCATGGATACCCACGCGGCGGGCAATGTCGTGCTCGTGCTGTTCGGCACTGGAGAATCGATCATCGTGAACCCGTGGAACGTCCACACTGACGCAAAAATCGGTCCGCGATGTCAGGCTCTGGAGAATGGCGGCTTGATTTCGCCACTCATTCAATGCCCTCTCTACGGCTTTTGCCGTGACCAAACGCTCTGCACAGATGAGCAGACTCCAGCCATCCTTCGTGATCTCGTCGGGGTTGCCACAGTTCTTGACAGCGACCGCCATCACAGGTGGGTTTCTGTCGGGCTGCGTACTCTCGCAAACCTGGCAGACGAAATTGATGCAGTTCTTCATGAGGATAATTTTACGCCCATGTTCATCTCATGTAGTGCTCATCTCGCACGTATATCCACCACTCAGGCACGTTGGAGCAGTAGAGCGACAAGAACATATACAGGTTCGCCTCTACCCTCTGAATAGATGACCTTGGCAGCATCAAGGTTGTCGGGCTTCAGTGAGAATCGCTGGAGCCTGTTATGCCAATTCCCCAAACGCCGCTATTTGATTTTGATTCTGGCGCTGCTTACCTTCATACGACCCCGAGACACCTGCGCCGTTTGTGGCAGACCAGAAAACTGGGCGGCGTCCGTGTCGGCAGGTTGATCCGTTTCACCGAATCAGACCTCGAAACCTTCATTGCGCGTGGTCGGGTCGAAGCCATACAGTCCACATCGACGGTTCGTGTAACGCGACCTCTCAAAGTCAAGACCGCTACGAAGGTTGCCAAGTCTCGCGGTGCGAAATGACCACCATAAGTCGAGAGGCCAGCAGCGAACTGGTGGCGCTCCCTGAGTCATCTCCCGAAACTCTCGAAACCCTCGAAACCGGCTACTCGAATTCTACTAGCGCCGAGGTTCGGGCGCTCAGTCTCAGACTTGACCGACTTTGGCCAAACGACATGCTCTCTATGTCGGTCCTTCTCCATGATCGGTCCATTTACCGTCGCACCAACAAGGTCGACTACGAAGCCGCACGCGCCGCCTGGGAGAACGCCCCTATCAAGCCATGGACCGAGCAGTCACCCTTTGCTGATTCGATTAGGTGCCGTGTCGCCTGTCGCGTTCTCATGGAACGCGGGTGGCATGAAAGCCAATTCATCGATGCCATGCAAATGCTCGCCTACGAGGTTTCTTCTAATCCATCCCTGGCTCGTCAAACGGTTCGATGTGGCATCAGAGACGGCGCGGCCTACTTGGAAGCGCAGTCCGAACATGGATGAATCAATCAACGGCGCTGAACTTCTTGACCGCCTAGAGACGTACGTCGGAAGGTTCGTGGCTTACCCGAGCGAGGCCGCTCGTGTTGCTCACGTTCTTTGGATAGCCCACACTCATCGGATGGACGCATGGGAGTCAACACCGCGTATCGCGTTTCTGTCGCCCGAGCCCAAAAGCGGTAAAACCCGTGGCCTTGAAATAACTGACGTAGTAGTGCCACGACCAGTGTTCACCGTCAACACGACGCCCGCGTACTTGTTTCGCAAGGTGGCCGACGAGGCCGGACCGCCGACCATTCTTGATGACGAGATCGATACGGTCTTTGGGCCTAAAGCCAAAGACAACGAGGACATCCGTGGCCTTCTTAACGCTGGTCACCGAAGGGGAGCCGTCGCCGGTAGATGCGTCGTCAAGGGCAAGGTAATCGAGACGGAAGAACTGCCCGCCTACTGCGCGGTCGCTCTCGCCGGCCTCAATGACCTGCCAGATACCATTATGAGCCGGTCAATAATTATTCGGATGCGCCGGCGCTCTCCCAATGAGACAGTCGAGCCGTTTCGTCACCGTGTCCACTCCAAAGAAGGGTTTGCACTGCGCGACGAGATCGAGGAATGGTCAAAGATAATTCCAGTTGGCGTGTGGCCCGTTATGCCAGACGAAATTACTGACCGTAACGCGGACATCTGGGAGCCACTGCTCGCGGTGGCTGACGCCGCCGGTGGCGCGTGGCCCGAGCGTGCCCGTCGTCACGCCGTAGCCCTAGTAACTGATTCCAATGTGACTAATGGCAGTCTCGGCGTTCATCTGCTTGGCGACATTAAAAAAGTGTTCGACGGAAGTAGAAGAGATCACGTCTCTACCGTGGACCTCATTGCGGCGCTCATTGCTATGGACGAGTCTCCCTGGGGCGATCTGCGCGGTAAAGCTCTGGACGCTCGTGGACTTTCGCGCAGACTCAGCAACTATGGCGTTAAGCCTCCTCGCCTGCGTAACGGTGTCCTGACCTTTAAGGGCTACGACCGCGCCGATCTGGTCGATGTCTGGTCCCGATATGTAACTGATGTAACCGATGTAACCAACCCTATGGGAGAGGGTCACACAACTCCTTTGGCCGAAAAGCCAACAAATGAAACCGATGATGAGGGTGAAGTAGTAGAGAGTCCAAAGAGATATACGACTACTTCGGTCGGGATCAACGACGAGGCTCTGTGTCCCTCCCCCCGAGTAGCGGTTACATCCGTCACAAAGTCAACGAGATTGACCGACGCTGAACTCTTCGCGGAGTCGAACTAATGGCCCGTTTGGAGCAAAGCGAGATTGAACTGATGGCCGACACGATCCCCATACTTCACGCCACGCTCGACAACGGGCGCTCTGATCGTTG
>PMTL01000084.1:319-13594 GCA_003168075.1 Acidimicrobiaceae bacterium | reverse complement strand
TAGCCGGCCGTGATGCCCTTGGCCACGGTGATGATATCGGGAACGTAGTCGTACTTTTGACCACCGAACCACGTGCCTATGCGACCGAAGGCACAGATCACCTCATCGGAGACGAGGAGCACCCCATAGCGGTCGCAGATCTCTCGGACCGCCTTCCAGTAGCTCTGGGGAGGCGCGAAACACCCTCCCGCGTTCTGGACGGGTTCGAGGAAGACCGCAGCCACGGTCTCGGGACCCTCGCGGAGAATGGCTTCTTCGATCTGGTGCGCGTGCCACAGGCCAAAGGCCTCAAAGTCGTCGCCGTGCTTCTCGGCCCGGTAGAAGTTAACCGCCGGCACTTTCACCGCGCCGGGTACCAGTGGTTCGAAGGGCTTGCGCAGCGCCTCGAGTGACGTANNCCGAGCGTGGTGCCGTGGTAGGCCACGTCGCGGCTGATGACTTTGTAGCGATCGAGGTCGCCGCGAATCTTGTGGTACTGGCGAGCGAGCTTCCACGCGCTCTCGTTCGCCTCGCCGCCCCCGGTGGTGAAGAAGACGCGATTGAGGTCGCCGGGCGTGAGGCTCGCGATTCGTTCCGCCAGTTCGATGGCCATTGGGTGCGCGTACGTCCATAGCGGGAAGTAGGCGAGCGTACTGATCTGCTGAGCGGACGCGTTGGCGATGTCGGTGCGACCGTGTCCGAGGGCGTTGGTGAACAGACCGGAAAGTCCGTCGAAGTACTTCGAGCCATTGGCGTCGTATACGTGCGTGCCTTCGCCTCGCACCATGATGGGTATTTCATTGTGCTCGTCGTAGACGCCCATTCGCGACATCTGCAACCACAGGTTGCGTCGTGCGCGCTCGGAGTAGTTATGGCTGACCTGACGTTCGTCCGTGACGATCATGCCGTCGGTGATGGCCTCGCGAAGTGTCACTTGGTACCCCATTCGTACGTTTGCTTTGCCAGTTTCAAATACAAGAACGTCTCGACTTCGGTCACGCCGGGAATGGAGCGGATCGAGTCATTCAGAAGATGGACCAAGTCGTTGTCGTCTTCGGCGATGACCTCGGCGATGATGTCAAAGCTGCCCGCCGTCATAACGACGTAGTTCGCTTCGTCAATCGCCGCGACCTTGTCCGCGACCAATCGAACGTCGCCTTGGACGCGAATGCCGATCAGCGCCTCGCGGCCATAGCCGAGTTGCAGGGGATCAGTGATGGCGACGATCTGCATGACGCCCGAGTCGCGCAGTCGTTGGACTCGACGGCGCACGGCGGCCTCGGAGAGTCCGACTTCTTCGGCGATTGCGCCGTAAGCCCGACGTCCGTCTTGTTGCAACAGGCTGATGATCTTGCGATCGAGAGCGTCGAGCGCACCGGGGGCTGAATTGATGAGTTCAATGTTCGAACGTTCTTCGTTCGTTTGACTCGCTCGTTGTGGTTTGGTGGCAGGCATCGTCGGCTCCTGGTCCGGTGGCCCATCGGGCTCCGTAACTACGGATACAGACAGTATAGGCCCTTTTCACGACGGATAACGTCGCATTTTGCCCTTTAGACGAACTTTTCCTTAGTTGGCGGTTGCGAAGGCCAAGCGATATCTGGCAGAGTGGCCAGGGGTGCAGTAAGAAAACGGCCCGACTTTAGGAGGGTGTATGCGTCGCTTGGCCAACTTTATTGGGGGCGAATCTGTTGCGCCCCGTAGCGGAAAATACGTCGAGTTACTCAGTCCCGTCACCGGCCAGCCCTTCGCCGAGATGCCCGTGTCGGATGAGTCGGCCGTGGACCACGCCTTTCAGGTTGCCGCCAAGGCCTTCACCTCGTGGCGGCGCACAACACCCTCGGTACGTGCACGCGCACTATTAAAGATCGCCGACTTACTCGAGGCGAACGCCGATGAGCTCGTCGCAGTCGAGGCGGAGAACACCGGAAAGATCATCTCACTCACTATGAGTGAAGAGATTCCTCCCATGATTGATCAGATTCGCTTCTTCGCCGGCGCGGCGCGACTGCTCGAGGGACGTGGAGCCACCGAGTACATGGATGGTATGACCAGTTACGTCCGTCGCGAGCCCATTGGAGTGTGCGCGGCGGTAACGCCGTGGAACTACCCGATGCTCATGGCGGTGTGGAAGTGGGCGCCCGCGTTGGCCGCTGGCAACACCATGGTGATTAAACCGGGTGACTCAACGCCTGCTTCCACCTTGCTGATGGCAGAACTGATGGCCGAAGTCCTGCCGGCGGGCGTCTTCAATGTGATCTGCGGCGACCGCGACACGGGTCGAGCGCTGGTCGAACACCCGACACCGGCAATGATCTCGGTCACCGGCTCGGTGCGCGCCGGAATGGAAGTTGCCTCGTCGGCATCGTCGACCCTGAAGCGCGTGCACCTCGAACTGGGCGGAAAGGCCCCCGTCGTGGTCTTCGACGACGTCGATATCGCGTCCGCGGCCGAAGGGATCGCCATCGGTGGATTCTTCAATGCGGGCCAAGACTGCACCGCGGCGACGCGTGTGCTCGTCGGCCCCAAGGTGTACGGCGATTTCGTCGACGCGATCGCCGAGCAAGCCCGCAATACGGTCATTGGGCAGCGCGATAACGAGGACGCCTTGTTCGGACCCGTGAACAACATCAACCAGCTCGAGCGGGTGACGGGCATGCTGAGCCGAAAGCCGAGTCACGCGTCGTTCGCTGCCGGGGGAGATCGAGTGGGTGACACCGGATACTTTGTGGCGCCGACCGTCGTGGCCGACCTGCACCAGGACGACGAGATGATTCAGGACGAGATCTTTGGACCAGTCATCACGGTCCAGAAGTTCAGCGACGACGCTGAAGCCCTTGCGTGGGCCAACGGAGTGCAGTACGGGCTGGCCTCCTCGGTGTGGACGAGCGATCACGGTCGAGCGATGCGTTTCACGCGTGACCTCGACTTTGGATGCGTCTGGGTCAATACCCACATTCCGATCGTCGCCGAGATGCCTCACGGCGGATTCAAACGTTCCGGGTACGGCAAGGACCTCTCGGTGTACGGTTTCGAGGACTACACCCGCATCAAGCATGTCATGCACAACATTGAAGTCTGACTCAGTTGCACTATCCACAGGGCGTTCGCCCATAGCGAGGAGGCAGAATGTCAATCAATGATGTCAAGGGACCGTTTGGGGCTCCCGTGCCGGAATCTGAAGCAGGTGCGGCATTACTCCATGACGGCGCTGTCGGACCTTATCGTGTTGCTCTCGAGTATTCCGGCCTTGTTGCTGACGTGGTTCTTCACTCGGAACACGACGAACTTCTTCAAGCAGCCGCGAGTCTCGTACGACTCTATTGAAGAACCGGCGTGAACACGACACAAAACAAGAAAGGATGATCAACGATGATCATCGGGGTACCAAAGGAAATAAAAACTGACGAGAACCGTGTCGCACTCACCCCAGCGGGGGTTCGTGAGTTCGCCTCGGGAGGACATCAGGTCCTTATTGAAGCGACAGCGGGAGTGGGGTCGTCCATCAGCGACGACGCGTACGTTGCCAACGGTGCCACGATTGTGGCCACGGCAGACGACGTGTGGGCCCACTCGGAGTTGGTTTTGAAGGTGAAGGAACCCATCGCTGCGGAGTATCACCGACTCTCGGCTCGAGCGAACCAGGTGCTGTTCACCTACCTGCACCTGGCGGCGTCGCGCGAATGCACTGAGGCACTCGTCGCGTCAAATAACGTGGCCATCGCCTACGAGACGGTGCGCCTGCGCGACAACTCGTTGCCGCTGCTCACTCCCATGAGTGAAGTCGCGGGTCGCATGGCGCCCTTGATGGGTGCGCACCACTTGATGCGTCCCGGTGGTGGCCACGGCATGCTGATCGGCGGGGTGCCCGGAGTGGCGCCGGCGAACGTGGTCGTCGTTGGTGCTGGCGTGGCTGGTTTGGCCGCCGCGACGGTGGCGGTGGGTCTGCACGCCAACGTCAAGATTCTCGACCGCAACCTTGAACGTTTGCGTCAGGTCGACATCCATTTCGACGGACGAGTCCAGACGATTGCGTCGTCGACGTTAACTCTCGAAGAGGCTTGTCTCGGGGCGGATATCGTCATCGGAGCGGTCCTCGTCGTGGGAGCCAAAGCGCCCAAGTTGGTCTCCAACGAATTGGTCTCGCGCATGAAACCCGGATCGGTCCTCGTCGACATCTCGGTGGACCAGGGTGGTTGCTTCGAGGCGACGCGCGCGACGACGCACTCGAACCCGACGTTCGTGGTGAACGGGTGCGTCTTTTACTGCGTAGCCAACATGCCCGGCGCGGTGCCCTCCACCTCGACGCACGCGCTGGCGAACGCGACGTTGCCCTATGCCCTCGAGCTCGCCCGACACGGGTGGCGCGACGCGGTAGTGGCAGATGACGCCCTGGCCGAAGGGGTCAACATCGTCAACGGTGCAGTGACCTACGGACCGGTGGCCGAAGCGCTCGAACTGGCGTACGTCCCACTGCGCACCCTGCTCTAGGTCTTCTGCACCCACGGGCAGTGGCGACATCCACTCTCGCAGCACGACCCGCGCTCCACGTGCGCAGCTCGTGTCTGCACGATCAGCCCCGTGGAAGGATCGAGATACGTCCGCTGCCCCGCGTCCTGCGCGGCGCCGTGCGCCGCGATGATGAGGTCGTAGTCGGATCGACGGGGATCAAGTCGCGAGGGGTCGGGGCGTTCTGAGTCGCTCACGTCGTATCGCCGGGCATGAGGAGCAGAACCTTGCCAAACTTGCCAGGCTGGGCGAAAGAAGCGTATGCGTCGTCGGCGTTGGCGAGAAGGAATGTCGCCGCGATGGGTACTCTCAACTCGCCGTTGCCCCACGGGCCCGTCAGGGCCTCGGCCACGTGGCGAATGACCTCGGTCTTTTCTTGATTGGTGCGCGAACGCAAGGTCGATCCCGTCAATGTCGAGCGCGTCCCCATGACGTTGATCAAATTGATCTCAACCTTCGAGCCGCCTCCGGCGACTCCGATCACGACGATGCGCGCAAAGGGAGCCAGACGGTTCTGAGCCAGGGAGAGGTGCGCGGCGCCCACTAACTCCAGCACCACGTTCACCGGCGCCAACGACGATACTTCCTCGAGCGATATGACTTCGTCAGCTCCGAGGTCCATCAGTTCCTGGTGGTGCTCAAGCGTCCGGGTGACTGCCGTCACGTGAGCTCCGAGAAGGTGACCAATTTGGACCGCGGCGGATCCCACCCCGCCGCTGGCGCCGGAAATAAGTAGTCGCTCACCGCTGCGTAGTTTGCCCTGGAGCACCAGTGCGTCATAGGCAGTAATGAAGGCTTCGGGAAAGCCGCCGGCCTGGTCCATCCCCACATTCACCGGCACGTCAATGAGGTGCGCGACCGGCACGATGCAACGAGTCGCCTGAGCGCCGCCTCCCACAATGGCGCAGACTCGACGACTCACTAGTTCAGGATCGACATTCGCACCGACGGAGGAGACCCGACCCGAGAGCTCCATGCCGGGCACGTCGACCGGCCACCCCGGGGGCGCAGGATAGAACCCTCGCCGCTGCAGTAGGTCAGCGGCGTTGATGCCGGCGACGTTAGTCGCGACGAGGACCTCGTTCTGGGCCGGCACCGGGTCGGGGCGCTCTTTGAGGTGCAGCGATTCCTGATGAATGACGAGGGCGTGCATGAACCTGAGATTATGTGACTGGTTCGCGCCTTCGACCGGTAATTTGATGCCCATGACTCTTTACGACATCCCCGTACACACCTTGAGCGGCGAGCCGAGCTCGCTCGCGCCCTACAAGGACAAGACGGTGCTCATCGTCAACGTCGCCTCGAAGTGCGGCTTCACGCCGCAATACGAGGGACTCGAGAACTTAGAAAAGGCCTACGAGAATCGTGGTTTCAGCGTCGTAGGATTCCCGTGCAACCAGTTCAAGGGACAAGAGCCCGGCACCGCCGAGGAGATCCAGACATTCTGCTCGACGACCTACGGTGTCACGTTTCCGCTTTTCGAGAAGATCGACGTGAACGGCGAGGACCAGCACCCGATCTATGCGGAGTTGACAGGGACCGCTGACGCCGAGGGCTACCGCGGTGACATCCGGTGGAACTTCGAGAAGTTCCTCGTGTCGCCCGATGGTACGGTGCAGCGCTTTGCTCCCAAGGTCACCCCGGACGACCCGATCCTCGTGGCGGCGATTGAGTCCACTCTCGACTAATCGTTCAGCGGTCGGCGCAGTTGCACGTAGGTCGGGTGAAAGCCCAGGGCCGACCACAGCGACGTGGCCTGCTCGTTCTCGATGTGCCAGCGAACTTCGGCGAATTGAAAGCCGTCGTTGATCGCGTCATTGAGCACCGCGTGTAGCAGCATCGTGGCGATGCCGCGGCGTCGAAACGATGGATCGACAGCGAGCGAACCCACGTAGACGGTGTGATCGAAGTTGCCCCGCAACGGTGGGAGTGCAAACGTGACGCACTGTGCCACCGGGCGTCCGTCGACGTCGAGAAGGTAGTACTTACTGTCGGGGTCCTCGAGGAGCTCGACAATGTCGTCTTGGATGGCCCGGCGCTGCTCGTCGGTGAGTGCATCGAGTTGCACGCCTTGGGCCATGTCGATGAGTGCGTCAAAGGAGAGAGCGGTTTGCAGGTCCGATGGGTTGGCGCGTCGCAATGAGTGGCCCTCAGGCCACGTGAACTCGAAGGGCACATTCAGGGCGGTCGCGCCGCGCACGCTGACGATGCGGTATCCGCGTTCAATCCAGGCCTGGGTTCCGTTGCCGGCCAGGGCCCACACCAGGTGTGCGTTGGAACCGTTCTCTCGCCACGTGCGAAAGGCCCACTCGCACAGGTTGTCGAGGACGCTTTCGAACTCGTAGGAGTAACCGTCGGGCCCCGACCACGTTTGGCGTCCGTGCACCGGATCGTCAAAGTGCGCGCCGTATAGGTGGCCACGAACGTGTCCACTGGAATCATCCACCCAGACGGGGCTGGCCGAGGTGGCGAGGGCGAATTCGAACTCCTGGCGTGAGAACTCACCGCAGACCAGCGGCTCTATTTGGGAATCACGAAAGAGTTGATCAGCGACACGTTGGGCGATGGCCGATACGTCTCTTTTAACGCCGCGACGTACGGGACTCACAATTCACACGGTAGTGGGTGTGTCAAAGTATCGCTATGACAATCGAGGCCACCCTGTTCGATATGGACGGACTCTTGATCGACTCCGAGGTCTTGTGGCACGAAGCGGAGATCGAGATCTTCGGCGCCCTCGGCGTCGATATTGGCGAAGCGACCGATCGCAGCACCAAGGGTCTCTTCGTGGCGGAAGTCGTTGACTTCTGGTACGCCCGTTATCCCTGGTCGGGCCCATCGAATTCCGAGGTCGTGGACACGCTGCTGGCCCGAGTGGGCGAGCTCGTCGAGACCAAGGGGCGACTTCTTCCGGGCGCGTTGCGCGCCCTTGACTTGACCTCTCAACGTGGTCCCGTGGCTCTCGCCAGTTCCACGCCGATCGCCCTGATCGAAAGGTGTCTCGCCCATTTTCACTTGCGTGACCGCTTCGTCTCGGTGCATTCGGCAGAGTTCGAGCCCTACGGCAAACCGCACCCGGGCGTCTTCTTGACGGCCGCGACCGACTTGGGTGTCGACCCTGATCGCTGCCTGGTCCTGGAGGACTCCGCCGCCGGGGTGCTCGCGGCCAAATCTGCGCGCATGACGGTCGTGGCGGTGCCGACGCCGTCTGACCGTTCCCTGGCCGCTTTTGGTCTGGCCGACCTGGTGCTCGACTCTCTCGAAGAGTTGGACGAAGCGTGGCTCGATTGCCTCTTCGCCCGGGCCATCGCGTAATGCAGCGCCGGAACCAGACGAACCCTTGAGTACGATGGACGAACTCACTGAAGGAGACACGTGTTTCGCCCGGTCAGCGCCGAACTTGATTTTGTAGCCATTGAAGAGGCCGAACTGGTCCGCTGGCAGGAGCACCACATCTTCGCTCGCACTATGGCCCAGCGAGAAGGTGCCGAACCGTGGATCTTCTACGAAGGACCGCCCACGGCCAACGGCGTGCCGGGCCTGCACCACGTGTGGGCGCGCGTCTACAAGGATCTCTTCTGTCGTTACCAGACAATGCAGGGGCACTTCGTCGCGCGCCGCGCGGGATGGGACACCCACGGTCTGCCCGTAGAGGTCCAGGTCGAAAAGCAACTCGGCATTTCGGGCAAGAAGCAAATTGTTGAGCAGATCGGCATCGCCGAGTTCACGAGGCTGTGTCGCGAGTCGGTCCTGACCTACGTCGGGGAATTCGAGCGCCTCACTGAACGTATTGGCTACTGGACCGACATGGAGAACGCGTATTACACCTTTCACCCGACGTACGTGGAGTCGGTCTGGTGGCAGTTGCAGCAACTCTTTGATCGCGGTTTGCTCTACGAGGACCTGAAGGTCGTGCCGTACTGCCCGCGCTGCGGGACGGCGTTGTCGAGCCACGAACTCGGCCAGCCCGGCGTGTACAGCGACGAGCTTGACGAGAGCGCCTTCGTGCGTCTGCCCATCACCGACGCAGTAAAACACCGTGGACTCAAGGGCGCGACGCATCTGGCCGTGTGGACGACGACGCCCTGGACGCTGTTGTCCAATGTCGCGGTGGCGGTGAACCCCGAGATCACCTACGCCGTCGTCGACGGCATGGTGGTGGCCGAGGCCCTGGTGGCGTCCGTTTTCGGCGAGGACGCCGTCGTCACGACCACGATGCGCGGAGCGGACTTGGTGGGCGTGCACTATCAACGACCCTTCGACGACATAGCTTTTGGCGAGGGAGTGGACGCCTGTTACGTGGTGGGCGCCGAGTACGTTACGACCGACGACGGGACCGGTCTCGTGCACCAGTCGCCGGCCTTTGGTGAGATCGACCGAGTAATCGCGCGGGCCAATTCGTTGCCCACGCTCAACCCCGTCGGGCCCGATGGCACCTTCACGAGTGACGTCCCCTGGCTCGAGGGCCGCAACGTGCGCGAGACGAACCACAACATTAACGACGAACTCGAGCGGCGTGGACTGCTGGTGCGCCGGATGGACTACACGCACTCCCTGCCGCACTGCTGGCGCTGTAGCACGGCGCTGATCTACTGGGGCAAGCCCAGTTGGTACGTCGCTACCAGCCAGTTCAAGGATGCGATGCTCGCCGAGAATGCGTCCATCGACTGGCACCCGGGCCACATTCGCGACGGCCGATTTGGCGAGTGGCTGGCTAACAACGTGGACTGGGCACTCTCGCGGGACCGATTCTGGGGAACTCCTCTTCCGATCTGGCGCTGCGCCGAGAACCACTTGACCTGCATTGGTTCACTCGCCGAGCTCTCGCAGCTCACGGGACGCGACTTGAGCGACCTAGACCCGCACCGTCCCGGCATCGATGAGGTAGTGGTACCGTGTCGCACTTGTGGCGGCGATGCCCAACGGGTGGAGCCGGTCATTGACGCGTGGTTCGACTCGGGAGCGATGCCCGCGGCCCAGGTGGGTTTCCCCCATGTCGCCGGAAGCGCGGGTGCCATGCAATTCCCGGCGCAGCTGGTAGTCGAGGCGATCGACCAGACTCGTGGTTGGTTCTATTCGCTCCTCGCGGTCAACACGTTGGTTTTCGGCGCGACGCCCTATCAACACGTCTTGTGCCTCGGTCACATCGTCGACGAGAACGGCAAGAAGATGAGCAAGTCCCAGGGCAACGTCATTGACCCCTGGGAGGTGCTCAACACTCGTGGTGCCGACGCGCTGCGCTGGTGGATGTTCTCCCAAGGTTCGCCCTGGACCTCGACGCGCGCGAGCCTCGGGGCCGTCGACGCGTCGCTGCGCGGCACGCTGGCGACTCTGTGGAGTACGTTCAGTTTCTTCACGACGTACGCGTCGCTCAACGAGTTTAACCCACTCGACCAGGAGATTCCGGCCACCGCGAGTCGCCCCGCCATGGACCGATGGATCTTGTCGCGCCTCGAGGACGTCACGGTGACTATGACCGGCGCCCTCGAAGGCTACGAGCCGCTCTCGGGCACCGACGCGTTCGCGGCTCTGATCGATGACCTGTCGAACTGGTACGTGCGCGGCAGCCGACGCCGCTTCTGGCGCACCGATCCGACGACGCCATGTTCGGACTCTCTGGCGGCCCACGCCACGCTGCTCGAAGTGCTCCAGCGCGTCACGTTGTTGCTCGCACCCTTTTGCCCCTTCATCGCCGAGCGTCTGTACCGCGATCTCTTTGGAGTCAGCGACGATGCCTCAGTTCACCTAGAGGACTGGCCCGTCGCCGTCAATGAACGTCGAGACGTGGACCTCGAGGTGTCGATGGACGTCGCGCGACGCCTGACGTCGCTCGGTCGTAGCGCACGCGCCGAGGCCGGCATCAAGGTGCGCCAGCCCCTGTCGCGAGCGCTGGTCTTCCTGGCGTCGGGAGACGTGATGCCACCGGCGGGAATCGTTGAGGACGAACTCAACGTCGACCAGCTCGAGTACGGCTCGGAACTGGCGCAAGTCCTGAGCTTTGAACTCGTACCGAATTTCCGGATCGTCGGTCCGCGTTTGGGCGAGGCCGTGAAAGAACTCAAGGCCGCCCTGGCCTCGCTGGACTCGGTGCACGCGGCCGCGTTGTTGGAGGCGGGGGACAGCATTTCGGTGACGTTGTCGACGGGAGTATTCGAACTCGGTGGCGACGACGTCGAGTTGCGCGTCAAGAGCCAGGGCGGATTCGCCGTATCGCGCGAGGGAGGCGAGGTCATCGCGCTCGATCTCACCCTCAACGACGACCTGCTGCGACGGGGCTACCTGCGCGACGTGGTGCGACAGGTGCAGGACCTGCGCAAGAACTCCGGTCTCGACGTCTCGGATCGCATCATTCTGTGGGTGACGGGGCTCGATGATTTAGCGGACGATCTGGACACCTTGGCCAGTGAAGTGCTGGCGACGACGGTCAACGCCTTCGCGGGGGAAGGCCCCGCCACGGCCTTGGAACTCGACGACGATCGCGTGGCGTTCGCGTGGATCGCCAAGGCCTGACGAGCCAGCTCGTTAGCGCGATGCGTTGAGTTTGGTCAACAGCACCGTCAACGATTTGCGTTCGTCGCAATCGAGGCGGCTCGAGACGTGCTCTTCGAGGTAGTTCACGTGGACCTGCAGCGCGTCGTCGAGCTTGAGGTTGCCCCGAGCGGTGATGGCGACGTGGATGGCGCGCCGGTCGGACGGGCAGAGCTGACGCTCGACGAGTCCGGCCTCCTCAAGACGGTCGATGAGGCGCGTGGTGCCGCCCGTCGAGTGCACGATGGCCTCGGCGATTTGGCTCATCTTGAGACGTCCTTCGGGTTCGCGGCGAAGCTGCAATAACACTTCGAACCAGGCGAGGGGCATGTCGCAACTCCCCTCCAGGCGAAGGGCGAAACTTCGCGACAATCGCGCGTTGGTGTCGAGCAACAGGGCGAACAGGGTCACCCTCTCGTCACTGGAAGGACACGCCATGTTCGTCGTCACCATGTTCTCCATACTACCAGATATTCGTAGTATCAATTACTTCTTGACAAGATGTTGCATGTGCAACTATAGTGAGTGACGCACAGTTCCGTGTATAAGACAGGAGATATCACAATGAGCAACTTTCCCGCTACCGGTGTTTACACCGTTGACACCGTCCACTCGACCCTGGGCTTCACCGCTCGCCACTTGGTTGTCTCCAAGGTTCGCGGTCGCTTCGCCGACTTTGAGGGCACGATCACCATTGGTGCCACCCCCGAGACGTCGTCGGTCGTCGCCACGGCCCAGGCCGCCAGCATCACCACCGACAACGAGATGCGCGATGGCCACCTCAAGAGCGCGGACTTCCTCGATCAGGAGAATTTCGCGACGCTGGAATTCAAGTCAACCAGCCTGACCTCCAAGGGCGGCGACGACTACGTGTTGGTCGGCGACTTGACCATTCGCGGCGTGACCAAGTCCGTCACCTTTGACCTCGAGTTCAACGGTGAGGGTGTCTCCATGGTTCCCGGTGGAACGGTCATTGGCTTTGAAGCCACGACCGAAATCGACCGCCGTGATTTCAATGTCAACTTCTCTGGCACCCTGGAGAACGGCACCGTCGTAGTGAGCAACAAGATCGTCCTCGAGCTCAGCATCGAAGCGGCCAGCCAGCCCGCCGCCTAAGTCGACACGTACTGGTTACCCAGAACTGCACCGGGGCCAAGCGCTCCGGTGCGGTTCTCGTTACGATGGGTTCGTGAGCGAAGAACCATCAGGTAACGGGCGGGCGGTGAAGTCGACGCTGGGCGTCCTGGGTGCCCTGGCGACAATTATCTCGGTCTGGTGGTTCGCCCTGCGACCACGTCGCCACCGCGACTAAATGCACCCACGCCGCTAGCGTGGCACCATGGCGTCTGCTTCTTTTGCGCCCCTGCGTCATCGCAGTTTCGCGTTGGCCCTCGGTTCGAACTTCATCTCCTCTACCGGTACGTGGATGCAGAGCGTTGCCCTGGGCGTCTACCTCACCGTCACGACGCACAACGCCATTTGGTTGGGTCTACTGACTGTCGCGGCGTGGCTACCGGCACTGATCGGCTCACCGCTGGGCGGGATCATGGCAGACCGCTACTCGCGTCAGCGCTGGATCCAGTTCAACAATTTGATCATGGCCACGACCGCGACTGCCCTAGCGGTGGCGGAGCTCACTCATCACCTCTCGGCGCCCCTGGCGTGTTACTTGGCCGTCGCTGAGGGTTTCTGTAGTTCGGCGTCGTGGGCGGCGTGGCAGTCGCTGTTGCCTGATCTCGTCGCCGAGGGCGAAGTGTTGGCCGCGGTGTCGCTGGGCTCGGCGCAGTTCAACCTCGGGCGCATCATCGGGCCGGTGCTGGCGGCGTTCACCTTGGCAATCGGTTCGCCGGGTTGGTGTTTCGTCGCCAACGCAGTCTCTTTCATCGTCGTCGTGATCGCGTTCTCCTTCGTTCACAGCCCGGCTCGCCCGCGCGTCGCGGACAGGCTAAGGGTCCTGGGCGACACGCTGGTGGGGATGCGCGCGGCGTGGTCCTCACGGGGATGTCGCAACGCGATTATCGGTGTTGGCATCGTCGCGTTCTTCATCAGCCCCTTCATCACGTTGGTGCCGGCGATGGCCATCGACGTTCTGCACTCTGGCAAGGTGGGCACCTCGTGGCTGGTGACCGCTCAGGGCGTGGGCGCGGTGATTGGGGCCCTGACGCTCCCCGCTCTCGCGCGACGTACGTCGCGCCTCGCGGTGTTGCGCGGGTCGATGGCCGTCATCGCCCTGATGGAGGCGCTCTACGCGTATGCGCCGAA
>PMTL01000084.1:0-285 GCA_003168075.1 Acidimicrobiaceae bacterium | reverse complement strand
CCATCGGGGCCGTCCTGCAAGCCGCGCTGGCGCGGCACTTCGGGGTGAGAGCCGTCTCATTGGTGGCCGCGATGGGCTTTGGCGTGGTCCTCGCCGTCCTGAGTTTTTTTCGCCCCCTGTACTGGCGCGAAATGGGTCCCGGCCCGACTCAAATGGCGGTTTCCGTGGCAGACTAGGTCTATGACCTTTACCGCCATCAATCCCGCCACCGAGGCTGTTCTCGGCGAGTACCCGACCCACGACGACGCCTTCATCGACGCCGCTCTCGGCACCGCTCACGAAGCG
>PMTL01000041.1 GCA_003168075.1 Acidimicrobiaceae bacterium | reverse complement strand
CGAGATTCCTGCATGCGCTGAGTCAGAACCGGTACTTGTTGAGGTGGGGCCCGGGCACCGTGCTGCGTGCTTCAACCACGATCTCCTGGTGCGCGAGACAGCGAATCGCGATAGCGCTGCCACATCCGTAGAACTCCGGCGATCGAATGATCAATCTAGCGGGCTCGAGGAACATGGCGGGGGGTCCAGGCCTTCAGAGGCGTTGCTAGTGGTTGAACATCTGGTGAAGGATTACTCCGTTGGATCCGGAATACTGATTAAGCGTAGAAAAGGGGTGGTCTCCGCCGTGGCCGACGTCTCGTTCGAGATTCGACTGGGTGAAACATTCGGTTTGGTGGGTGAATCGGGCAGCGGAANNGTCAGGTTGAACAAGTGACCGGTGGCGCTGTCCGTCTCAATGGATCAGACATTTACGAGTTGAGTGGGAAGGACCTTCGTCGTCGTCGTCGGGACTTTCAGTTGGTGTTCCAAGACCCCTACTCTTCACTCGATCCTCGCATGAGTGTTGGTGCCTCTATTCGCGAGCCATTGCTCATACAGGGCATGGGGAACCGCGCCGAGCAGTGGGACCGTGTCGCGAGCCTGCTTGCTGAAGTCGGATTGGCGAAATCAGCGATTCGTCGATATCCCCACGAACTCTCGGGTGGTCAACGTCAACGCGTCGGGTTAGCGCGTGCACTCACGATCAAACCGCAATTGATTGTTGCCGACGAACCGGTGTCCGCTCTCGACGTATCGGTGCAGGCGCAAGTTTTGAACCTCATGCGGTCTCTGCAACAACAGCATCAACTGAGTTTTCTCGTCATCTCGCATGATCTGGCAGTTGTTCGCTACTTGTCGGACATGATTGGTGTGCTCTACCTCGGCAAACTCGTCGAGATGGGGCCGTCGGAGGAGCTGTGTCAGGCGCCCGCGCACCCCTATACGGCGAGTCTCATCGCGGCCGCTCCTGTCGTCGATCCCAAGGTTCGCAATGCAAAGCCTCGGGCGACCTTGAGCGGTGAGATACCTTCGGGGATCAATCCGCCTTTGGGGTGTCGTTTTCACACGCGCTGCCCCGCAGCCCAGCCAATCTGTGCAGTGGAGGAGCCGAAACTTCGCCTGTTCGGCACGGATCATGTGTCAGCGTGTCACTTTCCGCTTCGTGCGCCCGCAGTGACAGAAGACGCCCTGGTCATGGATTCCTAGGAGGGGGGTCGATCGAACGTCGCGTCAGTCGGCAATTATTATGGCTGAGTTCGCCCTAACTGAAGAGCGTCGGCAATTTCGGCCAACACTTCGAGATGGCCTGCAGTCCCGCTGAGTTGCGAATTCATTGTGTTGATTGAGAGGTGGGTTGCTCTCGCGTTGCGCCACTTCTCGACGTGATCGACGAGTTCGTGAACGTTTGAATCCCAACTCAATCGACCTTCCATTCCTAGCGTCGACGGATCACGTCCGGCTAGACGCGCGGCGTCGTTAACAAGTGCCCGCGCTTCGTCCAGCTCGTCCCCCAATCCCATTTCAGGGAACCAGCCGTCAGCCAGTCGTCCAATCCGTCGGTACGCAATAGGTGAATGACCGCCGAGCCAGATCGGGATCGGTCGTTGCACTGGCGCAGGTGACAGTCCCGCACCCGTGACGTGATCGAAGCGGCCGTGGTGGGTGACGCTCCGCTCTGTCCACAGACGACGTAAGAGTGTGATCTGTTCCTCTTCACGCTGGCCTCGCGTTCTAAAGTTCTGCCCGAGCGCCTCGTACTCGACGGCGTTCCAACCGATGCCCATCCCCAAACGAAGTCGCCCCCCGCTGAGAATGTCCACCTCGGTGGCTTGTTTCGCGAGCAAGGCCGTTTGGCGCTGCGGCGCCACGATGATGCCAGTCACCAGTTCCAGTGAGGAGATTGCGGCGATGAATCCATAGAGCACGAAGGGTTCGTGAAACGTGGTGTCGATGTCGTATGGTCCATTCCAATTGGTGTGGACAGCGGGATCTGCGCCGAGGACGTGATCGTACGAAAGGATGTGACGATAGCCGAGTCCTTCGACTCGTTCGACAAAGAGGCGAACTGAATCGACGTCCGTGGGCAGTTCAGTTTGTGGATAGACAACTCCGATTTGCATAACTTGGAGCGTACTGCTCATCGCATCGTCTTCTTCGCGATTGACCTTGAACCCTTAGAGTGGTCCAGGGTTATGAGAGTTCATTCGTGGTCTATCTGGAGGTAGTCATGCCCAAGCGTTATCTGAGGTTCCCCAGAAATAGTGGACACTGGTGGGGAAGCTTTCGCTTCGTGGAGTGATGCTAACTCGGGGTTGGCGAATTCCAATCCCTAAGATCAGAGTTAATGGAAATCCTTTGCGCTGACTGTGGTTGCTTGGTGGACCGTGGCGTTCGCATCACGGTGTGCAACGATCCGAATTGTTGCTGCCGCGACTTGCCCGTTCGCGAGAACTCGTAGTCATGGCGTAGCGATCAGTGGACACGATTTATGCAACTTGGTTGAGACGAGCCAGCGACAACTCGTAACGAATGGGACTGACGCCACCGGTCTTCTGGCAGCGTCGTTGGTGGTTCTAGAAGTTGACGTAGTCGGCGATGCCGGCACGAAGTTCCTCCAGGGTGGCGAAGGCGTGACGGTAGAAGTACTCGTGGTTGAAGTTCGACCAGAAGCTCTCGGCGCTGGCGTGGTCGTAACACGAACCCGTCTCTCCCATCGAGCGCTGGACGTCGAACCTCTCGCAGAGCGCGATGACCTTGGCGTCATTGAACTGAGAGCCGCGGTCGGCGTGAAAGATGACGCCACTCACCAAGCCTCTTCGACATCCAATGGCCATCTCGAGGGCGTCGGTGACGATCTCAGTGCGCATGGAGGTCGCCAGTTGCCAGCCCAGGATCCTCGAGGAGCACTCNNCGTGATGTCGCTCGTCCAGAGCATGTCGGGCTCGTCGGCGTCGAAGTGACGCTCGACCAGGTCCTCGGGGGAGAGGTCGTCGGGTCGCGACACGGTCGTGACCTTGAAGGCGCGCGGGCTGACCCCGGCGATCCCCAGGTCCGCCATACGTTGGGCAACGGTGTTCTGCGCGACTCGCTCGCAGCTCTCCAAGAGGTCGAGTGTGATGCGCGGGGCGCCGTAGGTGCCGCGACTGAAGCGGTGAAAGGCCAAGATCTTCACCGCTAGGTTGACGCGACTGAAGCGGTGAAAGGCCAAGATCTTCACC
>PMTL01000224.1 GCA_003168075.1 Acidimicrobiaceae bacterium | reverse complement strand
ACGTTGCTCCAGTAATCCCTTCGATTACCCGCGTCAGCGTCGGTCGCCAAAAGCTCGCGAGGTTGCCCAGTTCACCGAGGTTCACCTTCATGGTGAGTCGGTAATCGGCAATGACGTCGGAGCCACAGTTAATTCCGTAGAGACCCGAAGGGACTAATACACGGCGACGCATGTCGTCGTCGAGCGTCGCGGGGTCGAGGTGCGACCAGACGATGCCGTTGTAGCGCTGCCAGGCTGGCATGGTCGGTGCAGTGCCATCCAAGAGGAGTCCTAAGGACTCAAGAGCGCCTTCGAGAAGCGCGCCACGCACTTTGAGGACCCGACTCACCTCGCCGGGCGCAGCATTGTGAAAGAGGGTCGACAGAGCTTCGATAATAAGAGCACGAGGTCCGGAGAGTTCTTCATCAAAGAATCCCGGCGCCGCACTCGAGCAGCCACCGGGTTCTTTGGACTCTGACGGTGGCAGAAGAACGAAGACGGGTCTGCTCACGCCACCACGGTAGTGGTGTTACGCGGCGATCTCGCCCGCCCGCATGCCGGAAGCTTCGAGGAAGCGGCGAACCTTGATGACTTGATCCTCGGTCAAGTCGCGAGTCCTGATCGAGCCGAACGAGATGGTCTCACCTTCCACGGTCAGAGCCCAATTGCCACGGTGCGTCTCGTAAACTTCTCCGAAACGAGCGAGCAGCGAACAGACATCAATCCATTGAATGTTGTGATTAAGAGGGTGTCCGAACAACTTCTGGGCGGTGATGCGGTGATGGTGATCCAACTTGATCGACATAGTCAACCCCCTTCAGCGGGTCCGAATCGATTCCGTCCCCATCTTCACTTTCCACCCTCTAGGCGTTGAAGTCAAGGACGGCGACCAACTCCACGTGCTCGGTCATAAGAAAAAGTTCAAAAACCCGTAGATCGCGTAGGTGGTACCCGCCGCTCGCCAGCGTGGCGAGGTCCCGGGAGAAGGTGGCGGCGTCACAACTGACGTAGACCAGGCGCCGAGGTGAGCGGCGAATCAACGCCGCGGCCACACCCTTGGCTAGTCCACTGCGCGGCGGATCCAGCACGACGACGTCGCCCCCAGAGACCGCGTCATTGATTGCCCGCGGGGTCACCGACCATTCGCGCACCCGCATCTGACGAAGTCCGTCGCCGTTGGTGCGCGCATCACGCACCGCATACGGCGACGCCTCGACAGCCACCACTTTGCCAACGGGGCCTACTCGCTTGGCCAGGGGAATCGAAAACAGACCCACGCCGCTAAAGAGGTCGACCACGTGGTCTCCCGGGGCCACGTCGGCGAACTCGAGAACTGCGCGCAGCAGCGCCTCAGGCGCGTCGCGGTGCGACTGCCAGAAGGATCGCGGCGAGATTGAGAAGTAGTGTCCGTCGACTGCGACGCGCGAGTGCGTCGATGGCTCCACTGGCCCGCCGGACAATGAGCACAGTTCGAAAATAGTGCCCCGATCGGTCCGGCGACGAACGAGGGCGAAGGGTTCACCATCACCGATCGCTCGCAGTTCGACCTCTTCAGCGGCGTACCACGAGGTCTCGAATGCTTCGGCAAATCTCTCGTCGGCGACGGCGCACGACGAGATAGCAACGAGTTCATTGCTGCGTGACTGACGCAGAGCGAGGGCGCCATCGGGGGTAACGGCGCAACGAAGGCGTGTGCGGGCGTGGATGTCGCCGGTGAGAGTCAGCACTTCGATGTCACGCGTCACCCCCGCGATGCGCGCCAAGTGTTCGCTCACGAGCGCGGACTTCCAGGAAAGTTGGGCCGCGAGGGACGCGTGCTGAAAATCGCAGCCGCCACAGCCGCCCGGGTGCGCGTAGGGACAACCCGGATCGACGCGTTCGGGACTCGCCTCGAGGATCTGCACCGCGTCACCGCGCGCGAATTTCGACGTCTCCTCGGTCAAAGACACCCGGACCAGTTCGCCGGGCAGTGAGTGACGCACGAATACGACACGTTCGTCACTCAGATGGCTGACGCCACCCCCGGTGGCGGGACGTTCAATTCGGACGCTCTCGAGGTCGTCGACGGGGTAACTCACCCATCCAGCCTAGTGAATGCAACCTTTTCGCCCCGGCGACGCAGCCCTAGGCGACCGCGAGACCCGCGTGGCGCAAGAAGAGGTCGACCAGGGCAACCACGCGCGGTCGCGCCTCGGGTACCCGACGAGCCGTTTCGGCGAGCAACTCGTCGATGTCGTGTCCGAAATCACGCGCGCTCTGCGCCGCTGATTCGAGCCAGCCGCGCAACTGCGCTTCGTCGATCTCGGGATGGAACTGCACGCCCACGTTGCGACCCACCGAAAAGGCCTGCACCGCGCGCGGCGTCGTCGCCCAGAGTTGAGCAGTCTCGGGAAGCGTGCAGTGGTCGAAGTGGAACTCGAACCAGGGACCCGGGACGAAATCGACGCCCGCAGCGGGGTCTACCTTATACCACCCGATCTCAGGTTCCTGCGAGGGCGCGACACTACCGCCGTGAAAGAGACACAAGGCCTGCGCACCGAAACAGATGCCCAGGACCGGTACCCCGAGTTCGCCGGCCTCGGCGATGACGCCAAGTTCGCGGCCGAACCATGATTCTTCAACCTCACGGTCGTACACCGCGTTCGAAGAGCCCAGAATGAGCAACGCGTCGTATCCGTTCGACGAAAACTCAGGCGTGTGCTCGTTCATCATGACCGTCTCGAGCTCAAAGCCTCGCTCGGAGAAAGCTTCACCAATCAAGCCCGCGTGGTCCTCCTCGTGGTGGCGAAGAACGAGGACACGCTGCATTACTTCAAATTCTCCACGAACGCGTCCCAATTGGCCTCGATGACCTCACCCGCCTTGTGCTCGATGAGTCGCTCAAGGTTGCCGAGGGCAAAGCGCAGGATCTTCAAAGATGCCGGCTCGAGGGTCTCGACACCGTCCTGGTCGATGAACTTGGCCGGGGCGCTCTGCAGGACGAAATCGAAACTATTGACCGTGACGCCCCCACAGTTGGCCCAGATGCGCTTCAAGTCGCTGAGCGAGCGTATGCCGTTGGTCGCCGAGATCGTCGCGACCGCGGCGTTCATTGGTGTGCCGACGATAGAGTTGCGCGGCAGCATCGGACGACTCGCCCAGTCCACGGCGTTCTTCACCACGCCGGGCAGGGCGTAGTTGTGTTCCGGCGTCGTGATAAAGACCCCGTCGGCGTCGCGAACGGCGTCACGGAACTGACGCACGACCTCGGGCGTGTCCTCGCCCCTGAAGTCGTCGTTGAAAAAGGGAAGCGTGCCGATGTCAAAGAACACGGCGTCGTAACCCTCCGGAAGTTCGCGGGCTGCGACGCGAGCGAGGCGGGCGTTGAGCGAATCGCGACGTAGCGAGCCAACGAGAAATAAAATAGTTGTCATTTCATCATTCTACGGGCGTACGTCGCGTCGTTGAGCACTAGACGCCCGGCAGCGACCAGCCGAGTCCCTCCGCAATCTCGCGGCACGTCGGGCAAATTGGGTATTTCTGAGTGTCACGCCCGGGCACCCAGATTTTGCCGCAGAGAGCAGTGACCGCCGAGGAGTTGATGATGCCCTCGACCACCGAATTACCGAGCGGGACGAAGTCACCCTTCTTCGGGGTATAGCCCTCGAGAACGATGTGGGTGAAACGCTCGTGGTCACCCTCGTCGATCTGCGAAACCGAGGAGACCTGGAGTTCCTGTTCGAGTTGCGTGCTCACGTTGACAACTTTACTGGCCCGTTCGTCGCATTAGGTTCTAGGGCGATGAAACAGCGCCGCCGCCGACCCGCCATCTCCTCGCGCCCCCTGGGTAGCGTCGCCGGGCACTTCACGAAAGAGGGTGGCGCCAAGAAGAGCTACCGTACCCAAAGCGAGGCTCAAAGCGCCGCACAGTTGGCCTGGACTCTGAACGATGTGGACCTCTCGAGCTATCGCTGTGAACACTGCCACCAGTGGCATATCGGCAAGCGATTCCGCGAGGATTAGCGTGCCACGCTCGTACACGGCAAGATAGGGGGAGTCGAAGTGAAAGGTTCCCCCATGACGGTTCAGGCGTACATCTTGATTCAGTCCGAAATTGGTTCGAGCGAAGCGGTCGTGTTGGCCACTCGCGCAGTTCCCGGTGTGGTTGAGGCCTACGAGGTCACCGGTCCCTACGACGTGATTGTGCGCTGCGGCGCCGAGAGCGTGGACGACTTGGGCAAATTCATCGTCGGCGCCATCCAAAAGGTCCCGGGCATCACCCGTACTCTCACCTGCCCCGTCGTCAACATTTAGAGGTACCCTTCCGTCACGGCCTTTTTCTCGTACCTCGACGGGGCGAGTGCACCGGACCGCGTTGATGGGCGACGTGGCGGCGGTGAATCCCCTGTCCCTTGAAAAAAACTCCGTTTTCTTCGAGATCAGGTGCGACTTCGATATCTGTCGCATGACCTAGGGTTAGTGCGATGAGGTTTTCCCGGGTCGCCGGATTGTCGTCAGTGCTGGCACTGCTCCTGGCGGGGATTCCCAACGCTGTCGCTGAGGCTGTTGCACAAGATTCAGGACTTCACACGTCCACGAAGTTGATCTCGACGTCGCTGCCCGCCACCCTCAAAGACTGTGGGCCCTCAACTGCCCAGTCCGGCGGGCGGATGTACACCAATCTTTGGACGGTCCAAATAGATGTTGTTGATCTGGCCCGCGAGAAGGTCTTCACGAACGCCACGGGGTACACCATGGCAAATCCGCGCCTTTCGGTGCCGGCAGATCATTCCTTTCACAACGTCATCGCGAAATCACTGAGCACCGACGGTCCCTACGTGTGGGGACAAGTGACGAAGTTCCTCAAACTGCCGACGGTCGCGCACCCCGGTGGACGCGGTTTTACTGCGCCAGCTGGTCGCAAATCCGTACCCCGAGGTCACTCCATCATTATCGCCGCGTCAACGCTGTTCGATGTGTCCCAAGGATTCCTGTCCGACGTCAGTAGGGGTTGCAATCTAGTGGGTACATTTACTCCCTGGGTAACGTCGGCCGTAGCGGTGACGAAGACCAAGTATTCCTCCATCGTTGTGAACTCGTCGTCACTCGTCGACGGAAAATTCACTCCCACGGGCGCAATGGCACTGACGGAACTGA
>PMTL01000090.1 GCA_003168075.1 Acidimicrobiaceae bacterium | reverse complement strand
GATGAGGAAGGCAGCGACCTCGCCGCCGCTCTCTGGGATGGGTGCGACAGTGCGCTGTCAAGCCGCCTCTCGTACCCCGAGGTTCGCTCCGCGCTCGCCGCTGGCGCACGAGATCACCGAATCGACACTCGTTCTTTGGGGAAGGTTCAGCGAGACTGGGAGCGGTTCTGGTCGGCGATCCGACCAGTGGAACTCACCGCTGCAGTCGAGCGTCACGCCGGGGAACTGGCGAGTACTTACTCTCTCCGAGGAGCCGACGCCATTCATCTGGCCAGCGCCCTTGCCATCGAACTCCCCGATCTCATTGTGGCCGTATGGGATCATCGGCTCAGAGAAGGCGTGTTCTCAGCTGGCCTACGCGTCGCTCCAGCTTGACGAAGTCATTATCTCGCCTCTGTCAGCTGCACTCGGAGTAGTGATCGCGAGCGGTCAGGTTTCAAAACCTCAGATACCCCATCCTGTCCGAAGAGTGGGGTTGTAGGTAACCGGACTTTGTTCGAACCCCCTGGTACCCCTGTCAATCAGGTAAATTGCTGAATTCTCACGACCGCAATTGGCCGGCCTAGCCGGTCGACAAGGATCAAGTGTGCCTAGCTCGAACCCCGTAGTAAACGGGTTTACTACAGCGATCAAGTCACAGCAAAGGAACCAACCATGACGGCCACGGTGAAAATCAGTGGAACCTTCTGCGCGCCGCGAGGCTTAAGTAATTCAGTGAGAAAAATTCGATCGGTCGCCAGATGAACAGACGAACCCGTCCGTCGCTTGCGACGAAGTCCTTTGAGGTGTTCGTCGGTCACGTTACTGGCAGTCTGCTGCGCACTGCCTATTTGATCACCTGGAATCTTCCAGAAGCCGAAGACGCCGTCCAGGAGGCACTGTCGCGCGCGGCCGCGCGATGGACCCGTGTAGAGAAGATGGAACACCCCCAGGCGTACGTACGGCGTATCGTCGTCAACTGCGCGACCGCTGAAGCCAAGAAGCGTGTTCGCCGACTCGACGAACCTCGTGCGGGTATCGCCGCAAAGTTCGATCACCTCTCCGATGATCGCTTCGAGCAGCAACTTGCCCAGATTGATACGCGCTCAGAGATCCTGTGGCTCCTGGCGCAGTTGTCGCGCCAGCAGCGCGCCGTGCTCGTGCTGAGGTACTTCGAAGACCTGAGCGAGTCGGAGATCGCTGCCAACCTCTGCATACCCATCGGGACCGTCAAGTCCACGGCGTCGAGGGCACTCGATCAGTTGCGCCGATCAATCTCTGACGCACCGTCGGAACCCGCCGAGCCACTGCACTGCAATCTCCCCATAACGAAAGGAACATTGACATGAGCCAGAACATTGAATCAGAACTGCGTGCCGCGTTCGGCCAACAGGCAGCCAACGTGAAGGAGGACTCGGTTGCCCGAGTACGAAATCATGACTACTTGCTGGCTCACCGCCGCAGGCGCGTTCACGTCGCCGTCGGCGCGTCGGGAGCAGGCGCCCTCGCCGCCGGACTCGGCGTAGCAATCGCCGCCTTCGTCTCGAGCGCGCCCGCGGCGTACGCAAACTGGTCACCCACGCCCACTTCCGTCTCGGCCAGCCAGACTGAGGCTGCCGAGTCGGCGTGCTTCACGGCACTCGGCAACGGCATCGCGCAGGCTGACTCGAACCAGGAATCTCCGGCGTTCATCGCCGACATGTCCGCGTGGCATTCAATCATCGCGGACGTGCAGGGGCCGTATGTATTGATGGGATACGCCGCAAGCGAGGACGGCGCGTCGAATTCCGCCACGTGCCTCACTCCAACGACAACGAGTTGGTCGGGAGGCCCTGAGGTCTTCATGTCGACCGTCAGCAGTGATGCGGCCGGCCGCGCGGGTGGCGAGTCAGCAGGATTTGGTGGACCATTCCAGTCCGGTCGCGTCGTCAACACCGCGGTCAAGAATGGCATCGAGGTTGGCGCTTCCATGATTCCGCCGAATCCCGACACCATCGCCAATCCCTCAATCGACGCGACGAGGCCGCAAGTTACATTCGTCGTTGGCGATGCCGGTTCCGCGGTGAGCGCGCTCACCTTAGACCTCAGCGACGGCACGAAAGTCGGCGCCACGGTCCAAAATGGGTATTACGCAGCGTGGTGGCCAAGTGACTCAGCGATCACTTCCGCGCAAGTGACGTCGCCGGCGGGTGTCGCCACCGTGACGTTTCCAGACGTTCCGCAGCCATCAGGCGACGGCTCTCCGGCCGGGGATTCAAATTCTGTTGTGAGAACGACCAGCCACTGATTGGTCTAGGTTCGCTGGGGGCTACCGAGACATTGGGGCCATTTAAGATTCAGGCCGTCAGCAGCCCCCTTGAGGCTGACTGCGCTGGCCACCAGCCGAACGACGGAGGTTCGAACAAGAGCTCCAGGTTGCTTGAGCGACCGGAAACGTACAATGCGAGCCCATCAGAAAGAATGTTGATATTTTTGCAACAACCGTGGGCGCTGAGGGACTCGAACCCCCGACCTGCTGAGTGTAAATCAGCTGCTCTAACCAACTGAGCTANNGGAATCGATCTGTCTTCACAGGTCGTCATTGGTCGCTTTTGTCGATATTTACTGGGTTTTGTGTCGCCCCTCGTCGGTTCTGTCGTGCACCGTCGGATAAGTGTGAGGGATGTTTTGAGGGATGAATCGCGGTGCTTTTCTCCTCTCAAGCTGCTGTTTTCATCTGGCCCTCGCTCGCTTCCACGGTCCACGTGGTTCGCCGAGCGAGAAGGCGGCAAGCAAGGCGAGAAAGCCGATAACGGCCACCGTGGTCATCGCCGGTACCCGATACGAACGGTGGACGTCAGGCTTGTTTCTTCGCAGCAGTATCGCTGAGGCGAACATAAACATGTACAAAATCAAATAGATCGCGGCGGCCATATCGACCAGCGTGAAGCACGCCTCGCTCACGTTGTGTACAAGCACGAAGATCGCGGTCTGGGAGCCTGAAGACACGGGCCAGGCCTCATTTTGGGCCTCATGTTTCCGCAACACTCAGAAACCAGACCGACGAGCGACAACATCGTCTTGGAAATGACACGGTCTCTCGCTTTCCCGGCGCGATTTACTTTTCATCCGAACCTTCATGGATAC
>PMTL01000104.1 GCA_003168075.1 Acidimicrobiaceae bacterium | reverse complement strand
GGGCGCGACACGTTTTCGAGTACAGACCTCGGCTGGAGTGATCGGTGCTCATCGTGTGGTGAACGCCGGTGGCGCGTGGGCGGACTCCATTGCACAATTGAGTGGTCTCCGCCTCCCCATGCGCCACGAGGGGCTGCACGTCAATGTGACGGAACCTCGCGAGCGAATGCTCACGCCAATGCTGCAACACATCGGACGACGCCTCACCTTGAAGCAGGCGAGCAACGGTACGTTCATCATCGGGGGTGGTTGGCCCGCACGAGACGAGCCCGACCCGAAGAGAAATTCCGTACGGTGGTCGAGTGCGGCGGGCAATGCCGCCGTCGCTCTCAGTGTCGTGCCATCGCTCAAGGACGTTCGCGTCACGCACATGTGGACCGGAGTGATCGCCTTCACTGACGACCTCAATCCCATCTTGGGTGAGTTTCGTTCGCTGCCCGGCTACTTCGTGTGCGTCGCGTCCACGGGGTTCACCCTGGGTCCCCTCGTGGCTCGCCAACTGGCGCACTATCTCGTCGAGCCTGGTGCCTCTGAACTCCCCCCTGAATTTGCCCCCGACCGAATCATCAAGTAACCAACCCCAACACAAGGAGACAACGTGGACCGCAATGACGTGGACTGGAAAGGGTACTGGCCTTCGTGCCCGACGCCCTTCAAGGAGGGCGACGAGAGTTTGGATCTCGCGTCGCTGCGAGCACTGCTCGAGCAGTACGTGGCGCGGGGCTTCCACGGAGTCTTGATCAACGGCACGGTGGGAGAGTGGTTCTCCCAGACGCAAAGTGAACGTCTGCAAGTCGCCGAAACCGCGATCGATCAAGTCGCGGGGCGAATGACCGTCGTAATCGGCTGCACCGCCTACACCGCGAAGGAAATAGCTGGCTACGCGCAGCACGCGCTGGCGGCGGGCGCCAGCGGAGTCGAAGTGAGTGCCCCTCCCTATTCCAAGCCCACGTTCGACGAGATCGTGCAGTATTACGAAGACATCTCTTCGTCCATCGACGGGCCGCTCATGGTCTACAACTGGCCCCACGGTACCAATGTGGAAATTACTCCTGACTTGGCCGATCGACTCGTGGACATTGAGAACGTCGTGGCCGTGAAGGACTCGACCCCCAACGCCGAGCAATTCTACGAGACCTCGCGACGCGACGTGGGACGGGCTCGCGTCTTTGGCCCCTATATGACGCGTCGCGGCCTCCAGGAGATTCAAGAATATGGGGGTGACGGTTTTATCGGAGGGGGGAGCATCTTCGGCGAACCTGACGCGCGGTTCTTCGAGGCCCTGTGGCGCGGTGATCTTGCCTTCTGCGAAGAACACGCTCGCCGAACTGAGGAGTTGTTTCCCAAGCTTTGGCTACCGGGCGGTTGGGCCGGAGTGTACGGCGCCTACCAGAGTGAGCTCAAGGCCATCATGGCCATGATCGGACAGCCTGGCGGAACCGTACGTCGACCGCGGCTGGCACTGACCGACCCGAGTGCACTGGCCGAGATTCGCCACGTACTTGTCGAGGCCGGCATCGCGGTCGTGTCGTAAGGGCGACCTAGATCCCGTCGACACAGAGGTACTTGAGTTCGGTGAATTCGTCGAGTCCGTGGCGAGACCCCTCACGGCCCAGCCCGGATTCCTTAACGCCACCAAAGGGCGCACCTTCGTAGGAGATCGCCCCCGTGTTGACGCCGACAACTCCAAACTCCAGCGCCTCACCAACTCGAAAGACCCTTCCCACGTCACGCGTATAGAAGTACGCGGCGAGTCCGGATTCTGTTGAGTTGGCGAGAGCGAGGGCTTCCTCCTCGGTTTCGAAATCCAGAACGGGCGCCACTGGTCCAAAGGTCTCCTCACGGGTCACGTCCATGGATGACTTGACACCCACGAGTACGGTGGGTTCAAAATACGTGCCACCGAGCGAGTGGCGATGACCACCGTGAGCGATGGTCGCCCCCTGACTGGTGGCGTCGTGAAGGTGACGTTCGACCTTGGCAACGGCCGCCTCGTCAATCAAGGGTCCAATGGTGACATCGGGATCAAATCCGTCGCCCACTTTGAGCTTGCCGACCGCGCTCACAAATTGTGAGACGAATTCTTCACGAACGCTCGAATGGACGATGAGTCGATTCGCGCAGACGCATGTTTGACCCGCGTTTCGGAATTTTGCTTCGATCGCACCGCGCACCGCCATTTCGATGTCGGCGTCGTCAAAGACGATGAAGGGGGCGTTGCCACCGAGTTCGAGTGCGAGGCGCTTGACGGTCGTCGACGACTGGGCCATCAACAGCTTGCCAATCTCGGTCGACCCGGTAAATGTCAACATTCGCACCAGGGGGCTCGACGTCAATACCGGACCGACGATTTCGGGCTGCCCGTGAACCACGTTGAAGATCCCCGGGGGCAGTCCTGCACGGTGGCCCAGTTCCGCCAGGGCCAAGGCCGAGAGTGGCGCCTCGCTCGGCGGCTTGAGCACCACTCCGCAACCGGCGGCGAGGGCGGGAGCAACTTTGCGCGCGATCATGAGGGCAGGAAAGTTCCAGGGGCTAATCGCCGCAACAACCCCGACTGGTTGACGTAGGGCAAAGAGCCGTCGACCCGCGCGATTGGTCGGAATCACATCACCGTAGGACCGTCGAGCTTCTTCGGCGTACCAGCGCACGAATGCGGCGCTGTAGGCAATCTCGCCCTTCGCTTCAGAGAGGGGCTTGCCCTGCTCCGCGGTCAATATGGTGGCGAGATCATCGACGTTGTCCAGTAACAACTGGTACCAACGCATCAATACGTCAGCTCGCTCGGTGGCGGTTCGCGCCGACCACTCACGCATTACGTCGTTCGCGACGACGATCGCGCGATGCGCATCAACGTCCGTCGCACACGCGACGCTGGCGATGATCTGGCCGGTGGAGGGGTTGAGAACGTCAAGACGCTCGTTGGAAGAACCGGACGTCCACTCTCCACCTATGAATATGCCGTCGCGGAGGAGAAGCGTCTCGCGTAACCGATCGAGCCGATCACCAATAATTTGTGGCAAATCTACGATTGAGCCCATAATTCTCTATATACTACTCTTGTTTTGTGCGTTCATCGCGCACTTGCCCGCTTAGCGAACAATTGATAGGGGTACCCGATGGTTATAGAAAATAAGGCGTCACTAGCTCGTAGCGAAGAACTCGATGACCTGGACGTCAAATATGCGTTCCATCCATTCACCTCGGCCCAAGAGCACAGCCTCGCGGGCCCCCTCATGATCGTCCGAGGGCGGGGTTGCGAGCTGTTCGACTCGAGGGGGAATCGTTTCCTCGACGCCATGGCGGGACTGTGGTGCGTCAATATTGGCTACGGCAACGAGGAGATGGCCAGGACTCTTCAGGAGCAGTGTTTGAGACTGTCCTACTACCATTCGTTCTCCTCGATGGCCAATGACGTGTCGACCATGTTGGCCCAACGTCTTATTGAAACCGCTCCCGTACCCATGTCGAAGGTGTTCTTCGGCAACAGCGGATCCGACGCCAACGACACGCAAATCAAGTTGGTGTGGTACTACAACAATGTTCTCGGACGTCCCGAGAAGAAGAAGATCATCTCGCGTCAGCGCGGCTATCACGGTGTCACCGCGCTGACGGCGGGACTCACCGGTTTGGACAATCTCCACGAGGGTTTCGACTTGCCGTTGCCCATGATTCGCTTCACCAGGGCTCCGCACGCTTTGTGGGAAGCGACCCCTGGGATGAGTGAGGCGGAATTCGTGGCGATGCTGGCGAGTGACCTTGAGGATCTCATCCTCGCCGAGGGTCCCGACACAGTGGCGGCGTTCATCGCCGAACCCATTCAGGCCGCGGGTGGCGTGATTATCCCTCCGGCCGGTTATTTTGCGGCGGTGCAGGAGATCCTTCGTCGTTACGATATCTTGATGATCGCCGACGAGGTGGTGTGCGGGTTCGGTCGCTTGGGCGAAGCCTTCGGTACGAGCGTCTTTGGAATTGAACCTGACATGATCACGGTGGCCAAAGGAATCACGTCGGCGTACGTCCCGCTGTCTGCGTGCATGATCTCGGAGAAGGTTTGGCAGGTCATCGAGCACGGTAGCTCCCTTTACGGAGTCTTCGGACACGGATACACCTACTCCGCTCATCCCCTCGGCGCAGCCGCGGCATTGACCAATCTCGACATCATCGAACGTGAGAAGCTCGTCGGACGGGCGAAGGACCGGGGAGACTATTTGCAGGGACTGCTGCATCAGGCCTTCGACGGGCATCCGTTAGTCGGCGAGGTGAGAGGTCAGGGCCTGATTGGTGCGGTGGAGTTCGTACAGAGTAAGAATCCACTCACGAGATTCGATCCGGCGTCCAAGGTGGGCGTGCGTGTGACCCGTGCGAGTCGCGACCTGGGTGTGATCACGCGCGCACTCCCCGCGTCCGACACCATTGCGTTTTCACCTCCCTTTATCGTCACCGAATCGGAACTCGACGAGATGGTGGACACGACGAGAAAAGCCCTCGATACCGTGGCTCGCGAGCTCGCGGCACACTGAGGCCAGTACGAGTGACCCGCACCCTGGGACTCATTGTGAACCCCATTGCGGGCATGGGCGGCGCGGTGGGTCTGCACGGTACCGACGGTGCCGATACTCTCGATGAAGCCCGGCGCCGAGGAGCGCGGCCGCTCACGGCGGACCGAGCGAGGCGAGCGCTGGCCCAAGCCGATGCCACGAACCTTCAATTCGTTTCGATCCCGGGCCGTATGGGCGGCGACGTTCTCTCGGGGCTGGGCATTGAGTGTGAGTACTGTGTCGACGAAGTGAGAGACATCACGTCCGGTGAAGATACGCAACGCGCGGCGCACGCCTTGCGCGACGCGGGGTGCGATCTCATCTTGTTCGCCGGCGGTGACGGCACGGCCTACGACGTCGTCCGTGGGGTAGGACCTCACTTTCCGATTGTGGGGATCCCCAGTGGCGTCAAGATGCGTTCTGGCGTCTTCGCCGCCAGCCCCGAAGCGGCGGGTCTCATCGCTCACGAGTTTCTCGTCAGCGAACGACGCCTGGTCGCGTCGGCCGAGGTGCTCGACGTGGCAGGGGATCCGCGCAACGAGCAGTTCCTGGGTATGGCGACGGTGCCACGCGTTCGTGGCCGGCGTGTTAGCGGCGCCAAGGTGTCCACGTCCTCGGGGTCAAGGGCCGAGTTCGAGGCGCTGTGTGAAGCGGTGGCCCACGAACTCCAAGAGGGCGTCCTGTACCTCTTTGGCCCCGGCTCGACCACGAGGCAAGTTCTTACTCACCTGGGCATTGTCGCCACACCTCTGGGCGTCGACGCCGTCGCAAACGGACAGTTGCTTGGAGCCGATCTGAGCGAGGACGAGATCCTCTCCATGATGACACGCTTCAACCAGACAAAATTGGTGCTGGGCGTCGTTGGTGGACAAGGTTTTCTCTTGGGACGCGGAAACCAACAACTGAGCACGCGCGTCCTCAGACAATTGGGACCCGAGGACCTCCTCATTGTGTCGGGCGCCACGAAACTTTTCGCCCTCGACCCCTCCGTCTTGTGGGTCGACGTCGATGGTGGCGTTCCGCGTCACTGTCTGACCTATCATCGCGTGCGAGTCGCGCCTCGCCGCTCGGTGGTCATGCGAGTGGCCATACCGTCGTGATCAAAAATGAGTGAAAGGACGAGGTGATGGCGCATCCCTATATGCCCAACTCGGTACGAGAGATCCAACAAGAGATGCTCGACACGACGGGCGCCTCGAGCATTCATGAGTTCTTCGAGCAGATTCCCCCGAGCCATCGCCTCCGACGTCCGCTGGACCTGCCTCGCCAACTCTCCTCCGAGGCCGAATTGCGTCGCCACCTCCAAGGGTTTCTCGATCGAACGTCGTCTTGTGAGGAGACACTGAGTTTTCTCGGCGCTGGCGCGTATCGTCATCACGTGCCCGCGATATGCGACGAACTAGCGGCGCGCTTCGAGTGGCAAACGTCCGTGATGGGAACGTCGTCGTCGGATTATGGGCGCTACCAAGCGTGGTTCGAGTGGGCCAGTCAGCTGGGTGAGTTGCTCGATCTCGATTTCGTTGGACTGCCGGTGTACAGCTGGGGCTGCGCAGCTGGCCACGCCCTGCGGATGGCGGCACGTATGACCAATCGCTCCAAGGTCTTGGTGACCAACGCGGTGGATCCCCAGCGACGCTCGATCATTTCGAATTATTGCGGCAGTACCGAGCAAGAGAATCATCTCCAACTCCAATTCGTGCGGTTCCGAGCGAGTGACGGACGGGTTGATATCGGCGATCTGAGAGCCAAACTCGGCGCGGACGTGGCGGCAATCTACGTGGAGACCCCAAATTTTTTTGGTGTGATCGAAGACGAGATAGCGCTGATCGTGCGCGAGGCCACGGCGGTGGGGGCCGAGGTGATTCTCGGCGTTGACCCCCTCCTGCTCGGGGTGTTGGCGCCGCCCGGAGAGCTGGGCGTGGGTTTAGCCGTGGGATCCATTCAGACTCTCGGCGTGCATATGAACGCCGGGGGAGGAGTCGGGGGATTTATCGCCAGTCGCGACGAAGGTCGCTACGCCCGCGAGTACCCCACGCTGCAGGTGAGCATATGCGACACCCTCGAGCCCGGCGAGCGCGGGTTCTCGGAATTTCTCATGGAGCAAACGTCCTACGGAGCGCGCGAGCAAGGTAACGACTGGACAGGAAATTCGACCTACCTCTGGACGATCGCCAATACGGCATTCATGGCCGTCATGGGCCCCCAGGGATTCAGCGACCTGGGCACGGTGCTGCTGCAGCGCAGTCACCTCGCCGCTCGGCGACTCAGCGCGATCAACAACGTGTCGATACGCTACCCCGAGGGCTTCTNNCTCCCTCGTTGTCAAAGAGATAAACGCGAGACTTCTCGAGCGTGGAATATTCGGCGGACTTGACCTTTCTGAGAGCGTGCCCGAACTAGGACAGTGCGCGCTCTATTGCGTGACCGAGCTGCACTCGCTCGACGACATTGAACGATTGGCGACTGCGCTTGAGGAGATCGTGCGATGAGGGCATCTCGCGATCCAAGTAAATATCATGCGGCGGTGTGGGACGAGCCCCTTATCACTGAACTCGGTCGGTCGGGGCGACGAGGCCTGGTGGTTCCGGGAATGGCCGAAGAGGGAGCGGAGCCAGTCGGGACGGCCAACTCGCTGGTGCCGAAGAGCGCCTTGCGAACGTCGTCACCGGTACTTCCTGAAATGAGTGAGTTCGAGGTATTTCGACACTACCTACGACTCTCCCAGCAGACGCTGGGCATGATGGGCGTCGATCTTTTTGGTACGTGCACTATGAAGTACAACCCGGTCATGAGCGAATCATTGTCTCGTCTGCCTCAGGTTCGCGAAGTGCACCCGCTGCAAGATGAGCGGACCATTCAAGGACTCCTTGAGGTGATCTACGAGTTTGACGTGATGTTGCGCGAATTGTCGGGCATGGAAAGCTTCGTGTTCCAGGCCGGCGGCGGCGCCGATGCGGCGTACGCGAGTGTGTGCGTGACGCGCGCCTACTTCGAATCGCTCGGACAACTCGCCCAGCGCAACGAGATCATCACCACCATTCAGGCCCACCCCTGCAATGCCGCGACGGCCGCCGCAGGAGGGTTCGACGTCATCACCCTGCCGCTCGAGGAGTCGGGCTATCCCTCCGTCGAGGCCCTTCGGTCCGCGGTGTCGCCACGCACAGCCGCTCTGATGGTGAACAACCCTGACGACATGGGGATATACAATCCCCACATCACCGAGTGGGTCGATATCGTCCATGCTGCGGGGGGTCTGTGCTTCTACGACCACGCCAACTTCAATGGCGTCATGGGCAAACTCCGAGCGCACGAGCTTGGTTTCGACGCGTGCATGTTCATGTTGCACAAGACCTTTGGCGCGCCCAAGGGTGGCGGCGGACCTGCGGTGGGGGCGTACGGCTGCAGCGCTGCGCTCGAGCCCTTCCTTCCGGGTCCCCTGGTGAACAATGACGAGGGCTACTTCCGTCTGGTGGAACCCGCACAAAGCATTGGCAATGTTCGCGAGTTCTTGGGAAATATCCCTCAAATCTTCAAGGCCTACGCCTGGACCCGGGCCATGGGCGCTCAGGGCATTGACGAAGCGTCGGATATTTCGGTGTTGGCGAGTAACTACATTGATGCTCGCTTGGTCAAGATTCCGGGTGTTACGAGGGCACACCCCCACTTGCCGGGTTATCGAATGGAGATGACGCGCTACAGCCTTGCAACGTTGACCAATGACACGGGCGTCACGGTCATCGACGTGCAAAATCGCATGACCGATTTCGGTATTGACGCCATGTGGCTCAGTCACGAGCCCTGGATCGTACCTGAACCATTCACGCCGGAGGCGGGGGAGGCGTGGTCGAAGGAGGACATCGACGAGTGGATTGAGGTCCTGTCCACCGTATGTGCTGAGGCGTACTCCACTCCGGACGTCGTGCGAACGTCGCCGCATAATCAAGTGACCCGACGTGCGGATGCGTCGCCCCTCGAACACGAGCAAGCGTGGGCGACGACGTGGCGCTCCTATCAAAAGAAGCATATCCACAGTGCTCACTAGGTCGGCCGCAGCTCAAACGGCGCGTCGTGCTTTCGAAATAGCACCCCAACAGAAAGGTTGTACAGCAATGATTATTGGAGTCCCCAAGGAGATCAAGACCGACGAGCATCGCGTGGCGCTAACCCCCGCGGGGGTGCAGGAGTTCACCTCCCACGGGCATCAGGTCCTCATTGAGAAAGGCGCGGGTGAAGGTTCGTCCATTGCTGACGCGAGCTACGAAGCGACGGGCGCGACAATGGCGAACCATGTGGACGACGTATGGGCCAGAAGTGATTTGATCATGAAGGTCAAAGAACCTATTGCGGCGGAGTATCCGAGGTTGGCCGCGCGACCCCATCAGGTCCTGTTCACGTATCTCCACCTCGCCGCATCTCGGCCCTGCACCGACGCGCTGATCCAGGCGGGGAACGTCGCGATTTCATACGAGACGGTGCGACTTCGAGATGGGTCCCTTCCACTCCTCACCCCTATGAGTGAGGTGGCCGGACGAATGGCGCCCCTGATGGGTGCGCATCACCTGATGCGCACCGGTGGGGGACGGGGGACCCTCGTATGCGGCGTTCCAGGAGTGGCCGCCGCGAACATTGTCATCATTGGCGCCGGAGTGGCGGGGATGGCCGCCGCGACGATTGCCGTAGGAATGCAAGCAAATGTCCGCATCCTCGACCGGAACCTCGAGCGATTGCGTGCAATTGATCACCACTTTCGAGGATCCGTCGCGACGATCGCTTCGTCGGTTTTCGCCGTCGACGAGGCCTGTCTGTGGGCGGACATCGTGATCGGTGCAGTTCTCGTGGTTGGCGCGAAAGCGCCCAAACTAGTGAGCAACGAGCTCGTGAGTCGAATGGCGGAAGGATCAGTTCTGGTTGACATCTCCGTGGACCAGGGAGGATGCTTTGAAGCGACGAAACCGACAACGCACTCCGACCCGACCTTCGTGCTGAATGGCTCCGTTTTCTACTGTGTTGCCAATATGCCGGGCGGCGTGCCGACGACGTCAACGCGTGCACTCTCGAACGCGACGCTGCCCTACGCCCTGCGACTGGCCAACCTTGGCTGGCGTGACGCCGTGAAAGCCGATTCGGCCCTCGCCGAAGGGGTGAACATCGTCAACGGGGACGTGACCTACGCGCCCGTGGCCGATGCACACTCGATGAAGATGGTCAGCTTGGCGTCACTCATCGACTAAGCGGTTCGTGGCCTCATTCGAACGTTATGAAGCGAAGGGCACCCTTCGTCGGAATGCTGCGTCACTCACCGGCCCTCTCGTTCATTACTCGACGATATGGCGACTATTCGAGGATAGTCCTCAATGCTTACGTGCGGTCCGACTTGTTCAGAGGGAGGTGGCATTGCCGATCAATCTCTATGGCCACAATGAATGCAATGGGTGTATTCATCCTACGAGTTCAGGTTCTCGAAGGTCCCTACGATGGTGGATCTTGCGATAAGGACCTGCCTCTCGCGAGGGCCGCAGCGCAAGTCGGCAGGAAGGGTGCCTGTGGGATGAAGCCCGAGAGGGCGTCGACTTTGACACCCGCCGCTCGGGAGGCCAACTCCGAGAGCACGGGAGAGCAGTATCGCCCCTGGCACTTGCCCATTCCCGCCCTGGTCACACGCTTGAGGGAACCGGCGGATCCCAACCACGACTCCAGTGCCGCGTCGATCTCGGCCAGAGTGATCTCTTCGCACCGACAGATAATCGTGCCCGGCGTCGCCAACTGATCGACCAGCCGGGGCGCCTTGAACTGTTGCCAAAGCGAGCGCTGGAACTTCTCCTGGCGAGAGAGAATCCGAATGGTCCTTGCGGTCTCGTCGCTACCGCGAGAGTCAACAGTTGCCCCAATGTGACGCGCGGCGTCGGCGCCCGCGAGTTTGCCCATTGATTGGGCGACCTGCGCCCCCTTCACGCTTCCTCCGTCGCCGATGCCCCACACTCCCTTCACAGAGGTGCGTCCAAGTGGGTCTCGTCTGACGACTACCGTGCCACTCGAGGCATCGAGGTGGTGAGAGCAACCGAGTGATCGTGCCAACTCACTGGAGGGAACGAATCCAAATCCCAAGCAGATCGAATCTACGTCGAAGGATTTTTCGGTGCCGGAAATGGCATGACCAGTCTCATCTATTTTGGCCACGACCGCTGCCTCAACTCGTCCGTCACCTTGAGCTTCGATGATCGTCGATCGCGCCATTAGCGGGACTCTCGCCCTGAGGAGATCGGTGACGTACGACAGTCCCTCGCGGCCGTACGCCGGCGCCGCGAGCATCATCCGCGTCAGGTGAGTGATGTTCGAGGGGCGCCACAACGCGGCCAACTCGGCCACGGCGACGACGTCGATGTCCGCCCTCGTGAGTTCTGCCGCAACTTGAAGGTTGAGGGGGCCATTTCCAGAGACGAGAATCTTGCGTCCCGCGGCGACGAGATATGAGCGCAGCAGGGTCTGCGCGGCGCCCGTCGTCATGACGCCGGGCAGGGTCCAACCTGGAAACGGAACCCCACGCTCGTACGCCCCGGACGCGAGGACGAGGGAGCGCCACTTGAGTACGAGTCGTCGTTCCGACGACGTTGCATAGATCTCTCCCGTGTCGGACGCACCCCACACGCGCGTACCCAGACGAATTTCCACGCCGGCGTTGTCGAGGGAGTGCAGCAATTCGCGGCCTTGTCGATATTGATGGTCGAGTCCGTCTTCTTCGACTTGGAAATGGGCGTTGGGCTGCTTGAAGTACTGGCCGCCCGGCGCAACGCGCTCGTCCAGTACGACCACCTGGGCGCCACATTGTGCCGCACTGAGCGCGGCTTGAAGTCCCGCGGGTCCGGCGCCGACGACGAGAACCTGGCAGTCGATGACCTCATCTTCAAGCGCCAACGACGTCGCATCGTTGAGGTGTCGCATCGGCGGGTTCTTCTCGACACACATTCCTTCAGAGACCTTCGTCATGCAACCGAGGCGACCCGGTTCGCCGTCGATGGTGAGAGCGCATTCACTGCACACGCCCATGCCGCAAAAGATTCCGCGCTCCGCACCCGCGTTGGTCGTTCGAAATCCGAGGTGCCCGGAATTAACCAGCGCCGCGGCGACACTCTCGCCGGTACGTGCCGATACCTGCAGTCCCTCAAAGTTGATGGAGATATTGGTTGGCTCGGAGGTAATGCCCGGTTTCTTCACGCGCATGGCGCTACGCCCCTGGTGTCGTGCGCTGCGATGGTGGCATCGCTATCGATCTCACTCGGTCCTCCCGCAGGGGCGTCATCATCGATTGACGTCATATCGCTCGCATCTCCCTCCTGCTCGTAGTTCGCACATTTGCTCGATTAACGGACTTTTGGCATCATGATAGCAAGACACCTACCCTGAATCGACCTGGCGAAGGAGATGTGAAAATGCAACTCGTATGTAGTGAGACGCGAAGTGCGAGCCTCGAGCGTCGTCCGCTGACGTGGGCGGTGGGGCGTACCCGCCCTTCTCGGGCGTCTCTCGTGCGCCCGGTCGCCGCAACGTCCCCGACGAGGGCGAAGGGGAGTGCGACTGGTACGACATCGACCGTGAACTTCGGGAGTGTGAACTCATCATCGACCGCGCGAGGAGTCGGCTGGCATGGACATTGAACAATACGTCCTCGACCTGCGCGACAAGCAGGCGATCACCGAACTTCTCTTCGCGTACTGCGCGTACCTTGACCGAATGGACCTCGACGCACTGGCATCGCTCTTTACCGACGACTGTCACGTTGACTACGGTCCTGAGGAACACATGCGGAGTAGTGGCTCGCAGCAACTCCGCCGAGACCTCACTCGAATGTGGCGCTGGAAGAGAACGTCGCACCACCTCTCCAATGTGATGATCTCGTTGGATGGCGACAACCGACACGCCGACGCTCTCAGCTACGTCATAGCGTGGCACGAGCGGCCCGATGGCTCCACGGCCACGATGTTGGGCCGATATCAAGACCGAGTGGTGCGTGTCGGGGAGCAGTGGCGCATCGCGCAGCGCCGTCAAGAACTTACGGGAAATGACGCCAGTTTTGACGTCAGGATCAACCCGTTCGTGAGATTAGACCCCCCAGAGCCGCAGTGATCATCCCGACGAGAATCGAAGGTCGGTCGACGTGTGAGGTCACTGCACGGTCGGAGCCTCGAGTTCATCCATCAGCGCATCCAATTTGTTCATGATGTCAGAGAGCAGCGCCATACGCCGCTCTCCTTCTTCACCGAGCTGGGAGAAAGTGGTCAATGGGGGGCGCACGTCACCAACGGGGTATCCGGCGTACGCCGCGAGCTTCTTCGAGTAACACTGGTGACCGTAGGTGGGGTGACCCTCCGCAATGATGTGATCCATTGCATCAATCAGTCGTTGGACCTTTCGTGCGTCGTCGATGCGTCCCTCCGTCAGGAAGTTCCAGATTCGACTCGATGCCCGAGGCGCGTAATTCCCGTAGGGATTGACGTAACCAATGGCGCCGAGCAAGAATGAGTCGACCACGCGCTCACCGGCGTACACGTTCATCACCCCGTCCGTGGCCTCAATGACGTCGCGCACCCGGGCGATGTCTTGGCTCGATTCCTTGATATAGCGAACATTCTCGAAGGCCTTGGTCAACCGCGCGACCAGTCTCGCTGACATGTCGACGTTGGACGTGACCGGATTGTTGTACAGCATGATGGGAATGGTGACGGCTTCGGAGATGGCTTGGTAGTACCGAAAGATCTCGTCGTCCGTCGGCGTGTAGTAATACGGCGGCAAAATCATCAGTCCGTCTGCACCGTATTCTTCAGCTCGGCGACTATTTTCCACTGCTCGAGGCGTCGACGCGTTCATCGTACCCA
>PMTL01000075.1:2659-5537 GCA_003168075.1 Acidimicrobiaceae bacterium | reverse complement strand
GCATCTCGTCGTACTTCCTCAAGCGATGCGCGTCATCATCCCGCCCACCGGCAATGAAGTGATCTCGATGCTCAAGACCACATCGCTCGCGGCGTCAATTGCGGTCGTTGAGCTTTTTGGGGCGGCGCAGAATATTTACGCCAATAATTTCAAGCCTCTCCCGCTCATCATCGTGGCTTGTCTGTGGTACTTGTTCATGACTACTGTTCTCTCTATTGGCCAGTTCTACATTGAACGGCACTTCGCGCGCGGGGCGCTGCGGTCTCCTCCATTGACGCCTATTCAGCGACTGCGCAAGGATTTTCGTGCATTAAGTGGCCGCGCCCGACCGTCACGGGCGATCCGATGACGAACATGGTGGAGGCAAAAGGGGTCACGAAAGCCTACGGTCACATCACCGTACTGCAAGGAGTAGACATGGTCGTTTCGCAGGGGGAAGTGACGTGCTTGATCGGCCCCTCCGGTTCGGGTAAATCCACCTTCCTCCGCTGCATTAATCACCTCGAGAAGCACGACGCGGGCGAGTTGCGCGTCGAGGGTGAATTGGTCGGATATCGACTCCACAATGGAAAGCTCTACGAGCAATCAGACAAGCAGATCTGCGCGGAACGCGCCAGCATCGGCATGGTATTTCAGCGCTTCAATCTTTTCCAGCACCTGACAGTTCTTGACAATCTGACCATCGGTCAAATGAAGGTCAAGGGAACGAAGGAAGAAGTCGCGAAGGAGAGGGCGCGCGAGTTGCTCGCCCGTGTCGGTCTCGAGGCCAAGGAGAACTACTACCCCTCCCAACTCAGCGGCGGCCAACAGCAGCGCGTCGCAATTGCCCGTGCTCTGGCGATGGAGCCTCGCTTGATGCTCTTTGATGAGCCGACATCGGCGTTGGACCCTGAGTTGGTGGGCGAGGTTCTCGACGTCATGCGCGACCTGGCCAAGAGCGGCATGACCATGATCGTGGTCACCCACGAGATGGGCTTTGCGCGTGAAGTGGCTAACACTGTTTACTTCCTTGATCAGGGCATCATCGAGGAATCGGGCACACCGACGGATGTTCTCGGCAATCCGCGTTCCGAGCGTCTGCGCAGCTTTCTCTCCAAAGTCCTCTAGCTACGTTGATGGGAGAAGCAACCGTCACGACGAAGGGCGATCATTGTCTAGGCTGACGCAGTAACAAGGGGACATGATGATTCATCCCGACTACGAGAAGTATTTGCAAACACTGCCGGGAGACGTCGCGCATCCCTCCGTTCTTTCGATGAGCGACCGACGAGAAGAGTACCGTGCGAGGACACTCGGACAGCGCGGACCGCTCGAGGAGATGGCCGAGGTCCGCGATGGTGTCGTGCATCTTGAAGGGCGTGACCTGAAGTATCGGCTCCTCGTCCCGCCTCAAGAGCGTGGTGACGCGCTGGTCGTGTTTTTTCACGGAGGATCCTTTGTCTTTGGGGACCTCGATACTCACGAAGCGTTGTGTCGGCGTCTGAGCGTTGACACATCGATGCGTTTTCTAGCCATCGACTACCGCTTGGCCCCAGAGCACCCGTTTCCGGCCGCGGTGAACGACGCCATCGACACCTTGACCTACGTGGCCACCCACGTCGAGGAGTTCGCACCAGTGGGAACGAAAGTTATCGCGATGGGCGACTCCGCCGGGGCATCTCTGGTGGCGGTGGCGTGCGCCGCGACCCGAGATGATCTCAGCCTGGCGGGCCAGGTCCTGATCTATCCGACGCTCGGCCCAGAAGTCGTCACTGACTCCTCGCACCGATACGCCACGGGTTACATCCTCGAGATTGATCAGCTTCGCTACGACTATCAGCAATACCTGGGGGAGTGGACCGACCACACCGACTCGCGCGTGACGCCGTTGTTTTCGGCCGACCTCACCGGCGCGCCGCGCGCCATCGTCGTGGTGGCCGAATGCGACCCGCTACGAGATGAGGCCATTGCGTACGCCGGCCTCCTCGAGCACTTTGGAGTGTCCGTCGAAGTTCTCGAAGCCGAGGGCATGTTGCACGGCTTCTTGCGAATGGGTCACGTCATCCCTGACGCGATGGATATTGTCGACGACGTAGCGACACGTCTGAGTCATTACGTGGCTACCGCGTAGTCACTACGCGTTCGGTGAGTCGAGTCCCCTCAGCAGACTGCCCACGAAGTCGTAGAATACTTTGTCGCGGTCCGAGGCGAAATTGATGCCGAAGATTTCGAGGGCCACGTATCCGTGCACCGCCGCCCAGAGTTGCTGGGCCACGTCGGGGTAGAGGCGATCGGCGAAGAGACCCGCTTGCTGGCACTGCTGCACCTGACCGGCCAAGATTTCAAAACCTTTGGCCGCGACGTACATAGTGTCGGGGCTCGGGGTATAACCCACGAATTGGTGCAGGAACATCGCCGTGTAGTGAGCACGGTGCTCGAGGGCGAAAGTGCGGTACGCACCAGAACCAGCTAGCAGATTCTCTCGCGGGTCGTTGAGTGTGGTGTCAGATTCCGAAGCGAGAATGTTGAAACCATCAATGATAATGGCGTCGAGAACGCCGTTCTTTCCGTCGAAGTGGTTGTAGATCGACATAGGCGCGACGCCCGCGCGCCGGGCTAGTGCGCGCACCGTGAGACCTTCGGGTCCTTCGGTGGCGATGAGGTCCAGCGCGGCAGCTAGGACTTCAGGAACGATGTCCTGCGAGGGCGTTCGTTGTGGACGGGGTGGCACCACAGGAGTGTAGAACATCGTTCTATAGTTGGGGACATCAGCCGCGATCGAAGCCGTCGAAGGAGTGTGAATGGCCCGAAGTAGGCGGCACAGCCCTTGGCTTGTCCTGGCCGTGCTGTGCTTCGCGGTGCTGATTGTTGTCATTGACAACACCATCGTGAACGTGGC
>PMTL01000075.1:0-2566 GCA_003168075.1 Acidimicrobiaceae bacterium | reverse complement strand
CAGCTGCGTTCATCTTCCCAGCGACGTTGTCATTGGTCACCGCGGCCTTTGACGATCTGGCCCAACGCGCCAAGGCCTTTGGCATCTGGGGTGCGACGGCTGGTGTTGCCATTGCTATCGGACCGATCGTCGGCGGATTCCTCATCGACCATTTCTGGTTCGGGTCGGTGTTCATCTTCAACGTGCCCGTGGCCTGTCTCACCATCGTGCTCGTCGCCTTCATGGTGCCCGAGTCACGAAGTCCGGTGCTTCGCCGCGTCGACTTCGGTGGTTTGGGCCTGGGCAGCATCTCGATGTCGACGTTGGTGCTGGGCATCATCGAAGGTCCCTCGTGGGGTTGGCTGAGCGCCAGGGTGCTGAGTCTCTTCGTCATCGCGGCCTTGTCGATGGTTCTGTTCGGCGTCTACGAGAGGCGTCTCGGTGATCCGATGCTCGACATTCGTCTCTTTCGCCGCGGCGCATTCTCCGCAGCTGCAGCCGCGATCGCGACAAGTTTTTTTTGCCTCTTCGGTTTCGTGTTCTTGGTGACGCAGTACTTCCAACTCGTGCACGGTTACTCGCCATTTTCGGCCGGAGTGCATACACTGCCCTTCGCGATCGTCACGATGGTGGCGACACCACTCGGGGCGATCTTGGCGCTGCGCATTGGAATTCGTTGGGTGGTCTCGGCGGGACTGATCATCATGGGCGGCTCGATGGCGTGGATGACCCAGTTCGCCGCGCACGCGTCCTACTGGGGACCCTTCGTGATCTCCATGATGACCCTGGCCGTGGGCTTCTCGCTGATCTCCTCGCCCTCGACATCGGCGCTGATGGGGTCGCTCACCAGCGCCCAGCTCGGCGCGGGCGCGGCGGTGAACGAGACCACGCGCGAGCTCGGCGGAACGCTCGGTGTTGCGGTCGTCGGTTCCGTCTTCTCGTCACTCTTCGGTCAACGAATCGCTGAGGTGTTCGCACCCCTGCATTTGAGCCACCACAGTCTCGTCGTCGCACAGAGTTCGATGCAGGCCGCTCTGCGTGCGGTGGCGGCCGGCCCGACCTCCGACGCCGCGACGAGTACGTACGGCGTCTCGCAGGCGTTTATGAGCGGTTTTCATCGGGGCTGCATCGTGGCAGCGCTGACGGCCATCGTGGTGGGTGTGGGTGTCTTCTTCTACCTACCGTGCCACGCGGCCACACCCGGGCACTCGCAACGAGGATCCGTCGAGCGCTCTCACATGGATTAGGCGGGTCTAAAGTCGAAGAGTGGTCTGGGAACTCTCTGAAGTGAACGTGGGTTCGGGCCTACCACTCGAAGGAGTGCGAGTCCTTGACTTCTCGCGCGTCCTCGCCGGGCCCCTCGCGGCGATGATCGCCGGCGACCTGGGTGCCGACGTCATCAAGGTCGAAGGACCTGGCGGCGACCCCGTGCGCTCGCTCGCCCCGCCATTTTTCGGCGACGATGCCACCTACTACTTGGCGGTGAATCGACACCGCCGTAACATTGTCGCCGACCTTCGCGACCCCGAGGACTTCGCCCGCGTCGAAGCATTGGTGCGCGACGCCGACGCCGTCGTCGAGAACTTCCTGCCCTCGCAGGTCGCGTTGCTCGGCATCGACCGGTTGCGCCGAGCCAGCCCCGACTGCGTGTGGGTGAGCGTGACGCCGGCGACGTCGGGGTCCGCACTGGCGGCGTTGCCGTCCTTTGACATCCTCGCTCAGGCGAGGTCGGGACTCATGGGAGTGACCGGCCAGTCCGCTGGCGATCCCACCAAAGTGGGCGCCCCGTTGGCGGACGTGGTCACGGGGCTCTATGGCGCCATCGCCCTGGTGACGGGACTGTACGCTCGCGTGGCGGGTCGCCCCGGGCGTCACTTCGAAGCGCCGATGCTCGAATCGACGATGAGCGCTCTGATCAATCAGGCCCAAGGGTATTTGGCCACCGGAGTGACACCGCGCCGGCTCGGCAACGACCATCCCTCCATCGCCCCCTACGGTCCGGTGCGAACGAGGGACGGTCTGGTGATGTTGGCCGTGGGGACCGACGCGCAGTACGCGCGGCTTCTCGAGGTCCTCGGTGACGAGGAGTTGATGACGACGCGGGACTGGGCGCACAATGGTCAGCGAGTTATCGGTCGCGACGCGTTACGCGAGAGTCTCGAACGGGTCTTTCGAACGCGCGTGACTGAGGAGTGGCTGGAACTTCTTGCGGCGTCGGGGGTGCCGCACGCACCGATTCTTGACGTCGCGGGGGCATTCGATCAGGAGACGATTCGAAGTGGTGACTTCGTGGGTGAGATGGACTCGCCGAACGGGAGACTGAAGACCATGCGCTCGCCGCTGGTCATCGACGGCGAACGACCACCACTGCGTTCGGGCCCGCGCAGGTTCGGCGAGGACACCGACGAACTGTTCGCCAAGCAGTAGGTCGTTACTCCTGGACGATTTCGAAGGCGCGCAGATTGCGAATTCGTTCCTGGCGCCGCGCGCGGCGCATTTTTTCCGACAAAGCCGAGAGTTCAACGTATGACGCGAGAATCGCCTGGTGCAGGTGCTCGACCGAGACGAAGGGAATGGGGTCTTCGGG
>PMTL01000184.1 GCA_003168075.1 Acidimicrobiaceae bacterium | reverse complement strand
GTTCGACCGCTCAGCATCGTTGGCCCAGATGAGAGTTGGCTCGACGAACTCGATGGGGATATTGCCCAAGCGTTGGCGGCGCTACCTCCGCTGCAACGTAGGGCAGTGGAGTTACGGGTGATTGACGGACTCGACTACCGCGACGTCAGCGACGAACTTCAATGCTCACCAGTGGCTGCTCGCATTCGTGTTTCGAGAGGTCTTGACTCACTTCGTTCCGCCCTGACACCAAAAATCACAACTGAGGAGATTACCCAATGACTTCCCAACTTTCACCCGACCTGGTTCAACTCGGCGACGACCTCGAGCACGCCATCGCGGCGGAGATCCGAATCTCTGCCGTCACCAGGTTGCCCGTGTGGCGCCGCACACGCCTGGCCGCTGCCGCGACGATTGCCGGCGGTGTTCTTCTCGCTGCCGCGGGTTCAGCGGCAGCCGTCGCACTCTTGAGTGGCAACGACGTCGCTTTGGCGATGCCCGGTAGCGCCAATGTTTTTGTTGGTACTCATCCGACCTGCACCACGACTGATCACGTGACCTTCCAGTGCACGCTACATAGTGCACCGAGCAATGACACCCTTTTGACATACGTCGGCAGCATGGAGACCTTTCAAGACGCGAGCGGGAACATCGCGGGCGGGTGCATTGGTCAAGACGCAGCGGGTCTGGTATGGACGTGTTACGCGGGCCAGGCCGCAGTGGAGCATGGGGTCATCAGCGCCGCGTTGCTGGGACAGCACGAAGGCGGCCCCGCTTCGGGCTGAACCGTGGAGACGCTGACGCGCTCCGTCTCAGTTCGCCGGCGTTCACTGGTGACGGTAAGTGCCGGAATTATTGGGGTCGCAATTCGCCGAATTTTGGTTGCAACCGTACTCAATCTTCGGCGCTGCTATAGAAATTGGCCGGACTCATTTCCTGAGTTAAGTGGCGCATCGGAAATCAGCGGGGTCTCGTGCTCTGACCACGTCGCTCTTCGTGATAGTTACGTCGCCCGGAACGGCACCTATGCCGCAGTTATGTGTCATCAGGTTGCGACTCGGCCCCCGTCGACTGGAATAGTGACGCCATGGACGAAACTGGCACCGTCGCTGGCGAGGAAGACAATCGCCGCGGCGATTTCTTCGGGCTCCCCCTGGCGGCCGGCTGGCGCCAACGCCGCGATCTGATCAGCCATATCGCCGAACCTTTCGTTCATCGGGGTGCGCGTCGGTCCTGGAGCAACTGCGTTGACTCGGACGCCACCTGGGCCGTACTCGGCGGCCCAGGCCTTGGTCAACAGTTCAAGGGCGGCCCGGCTGGCGCCGTACATTGCCATGCTGGGCTGTCCGAAGCTGGCAACCATCGTGCTGACATTGACGATGGCGCCCCAGCCGCGTTCGGCCATAGCCGGGGCAAGAGTCGCGACGAGGAAGAACGGGACCTTGACGTTGAGGGAGAAGGTCTCGTCAAACTCTGCCTCGGTGGCAGACTCGCTCGGACCGAGCAAGGCGACGCCAGCATTGTTGACGAGAATATCTACGTGGCCATCGCCCTCTTGGATGGCCCACTCTGCCAGGTCTTGGGCCGAATCGAGGTCGTCCAGCGTGGCGAGCCGGAACGTCGCCGTGCCGCCGCCGTCCTGGATCTCAGCGACCACGTCCTTGGCCCGTTGTTCGTTGCGTCCGACTATCAGCACATGTGCGCCTCGGGCAGCGAGGGCTATGGCCGTAGCTCGGCCGATACCGCTGGTTGAACCTGTCACCAGCGCAGTCTTGCCTTTTAGGTCTGTCATTGCGTTGCTTGGTCCTTTCTGCTTCTTTGAAGATCTGTTGAGAATGCGGGATGCGACCGTTTACGAAAAAGCTGCGGCGTAGTCGGCGGCGAACTGTTCATACGAACGGGCTTTGCGCTCGAGGATGGCCTGGACGTCGTCACTGACCCACTCGGCGTCGCCCTCAGCGGTCAGACTGAACGCCTGGGCGTTCTGCTCGGCGATCGCTTCAGGCAGACCAGCACTGACCATTGCGCTCTTGTGTTCATCGAAGCTGAGTTCTTGGTACGTAATTGTCCGACCGAGCAACCTTGAGAGCACGTCGGCGACGTCGTAGTTCGAGATCGACTCAGGCCCGCTGAGCCAGTAGGTCTTCCCTGCATGCGAGGCCGGAGAAGCGGCGATTTCTGCCGCGACCGCGCCGACATCGCGGGAGTCGACCATACCGGCAAGGCCCTTACCGGCCGAGGAACCGAAGCTGCTCCTCTTGGCGATCACCGGCCCCAACAACAACGTGTTTTGCATGTAGGCGTTCGATCGCAGAAGCGTGTAGGCCAACCCCGAAGCGGCCAATCCGGCCTCGATCTCGGTCTGGCCGCGCCGTCGGGCGATAGGCGAGTCGGCCGAGGCCTTGTTGGTGGCTTTGACGACGTGCTCGACGCCGGCCCGGGCGGCGCTTCCGATCACGTTTAGTTCTTGGGCGGGAACGGCAGGGCTGACGAGCACTAGCGCCGTGATACCGACCATCGCCTCGTCAATGCTCTCCGGAACGTCGAGGTCGCCCACGGCGATCTCGACGCCGGCATTAGCCAACTCTTCGCCCTTCTTTGGGTCCCGCACCAGCACACGCACGGGTACTTGGTGCTGAGTGAGAAGGCGTGCTGCTTCGGATCCGACTTTCCCGGCCGTCGCGATGAGTATCACTTTGGTCTTCTCCGTTCAATTCATAATGGGTTGTGCAACTCATTATGACAGCCGTGTAATGGGTTGTCAAACCCAAACTGCTCTAATATGGAGGCATGGCCAATGAGACGAGCGATCGACCGAGGCTCACCGCAAAGGGTGAACGCACCCGGGCCCACATAGTTGAGGAGGCGGCGCGCTTGATTCACGAGCGCGGTGTCGCAGGCACTACCCTCGACGACGTCAAAGCAGCGGCTGAAGTCAGTGGGTCGCAGCTGTACCATTATTTCCCCGACAAGGATGAACTCGTACAGGCGGTCATCGACTACCAAGCCAGCACCATCGTCAACAACCAGCGGCACGCGAACCTAGGAAGCGTCAAAGGGCTCCGAGCGTGGCGGAATATGGTGGTGGCTGCAGCAAAGGGCACGCGGGCCAAGGGAGGTTGCCCCCTCGGTTCGCTCGGTGGTCAACTCTCCGAGAGCGACCCGGAGGCCCGAGCGCTCATCGGCGCCGGTTTCGAGCAATGGTCGACCGCGATCGGCGATGGCCTCCGAGCTCTTCACGCCGATGGGCAACTCCCGTCCGACATCGACCCTGACGATCTTGCAGTAACTCTGCTCGCCACGCTCCAAGGAGGCCTTCTCCTGGCCCAGACCCAGCGGAGTGTTCGTCCGTTCGAAACCGCAGTCGATACCCTGCTAACACTTGTCTTGCGCGGATGAGCCCGGGGCGGGTCCCATTTGCGGGTCGTCTCAATGGGAATGGGCCCCTAAACACCTCCTGCGGGGGTCTGGGACTTCGAGAAGTCCATTTCCCTTGCGGGTCACTCGGACCAAGTTGCTGACTCCACTGCCCCATACCGCTGCCGGATCAGTGAGGCACCTACCAGTCCACCTGGGACCGAGTGCTAACTTTCGCGAGCGGCGCAACCCGCTGAAATCCGAAGAGCCAATTAAGTGACTCAGTTCACATGGTTTGCTAATTAGGCCAGGCGCAGGATAAGTTGCTTTTTAGCCCGCACATGTTGCGACCGTTGGGATCCACGAGCGTGATCGTTCAGAGTTCTTTGGTGGGCCGCCCGGGTCTCGATCCCGGCACCTTGAGAGTGTTTCCAGAACGTCCGTGGACGTCCGTCAGCGTCCAGATCTGCTGGCCGGGCGAAGTGCAATGTCCGCTGACGTCCGCTGACGTCCTCTCACGTTTGAATTCGTGGCTCGACAGTTGGCTAGACCCAGGCTCGTTACAAGGCCAAGTCACTATTCAATTTCGAGGTGTTGACGGCGAGGTGTTCGACTTACAGCTGGGGGACGAATATTCAATCTCTCAGACAATCCTGTGACCAACAAACCCGTCGGGATTGAGTAGGGTTCTTGGTTCAAGTCCTGTAACGTCCACGGGTGTTGTGAATATCGTAACGTTGCACCTGGTCAAGACCGGGTTTGAAAGTGGGAACGAAAGTCCACCCACATTGCCGAACTCGTTGCCGGAGACGTGGATCAACGATGTCGCTTCGCCATAGATGTAGCAATCGAAGGCATCCTAAGCAAAGGTCTTGCGGATTATTGGTGATGCCGGCAAGATCATCATCAACATTACCAACCCCTCTCGGCGTCAACTTCGGCTGAACTCGTCGCCGCATCCGTCACGCGCCCCGTCCCGGCTGAAGGGTTCCCGCCTGCGCCACGCGGTACCGCTGCCGTGGGGAGGGCTTTGTCGACGAGGACGGCCGCGATGGCGGCGGCCGTGGCGAGGGTCTCGGTGTTGAGGACTCGGCTGCGGGCCGAGGCGCCGTCCAGCAGCAGCGCCAGTTGTTCGCCGAGCTGTTCGGGGTTGGCGACCCCGGCCTCGCGGGCGGTGTCGGTGAGCCGTGCGGCAAAGGCTTTCTTGTAGTCGCGGGCGTAAACGCGTGCCG